>JALTGF010000186.1 GCA_027077325.1 archaeon | reverse complement strand
ATCAGACCAACCAGCAATTAAATATACATCATCTCTTTGGACAGACAAAGGAGTATTTCCGTAACCAGCCAAGTCAAATAAGTAAAGTTTGGCAGTTGGATTAAATCTTTTATATTCTCTCCATTCATCTTGAATATGAGCGTCATCCCAACCAGAATTCCATAATTGGCAATCAGTAAATATCATTACTTTATCTATTTTAATTTGGTTTTCATTAAGATAACGAATCACTTTCCAACCATTCGTAGAATATCCTACCTCTCCTTCTCGTTCGTGTAATTCATCAGCATTGTGTAAAATACTGGTTTGTGGAAGTTGAACAATCTTCCAATCATCTCCAAACATTCCAGAAACTACTGCTTTACATTTAGATTGCAAAAGCATTCCCAACATTAAACCAATATCATAATATTGAACTTTACTTCTTGAAGAAATTGGATATTCCATTGAACCAGAGACATCACAAGCAATACAAACTGAAGTGTTATAGTCATATCCTTTTATATTTTCTGCACTTACTTTAACTGCATCCTCTAAAGCATTCAATACCATTGACGTGTAAGGAGAACTAACGCTTTTAAGTTCCCGATAAGCAGCCAGATATCTAAACGGAAGTTGCTTTGATTTCCTAACTGCTTCTGGGTTGGATAAATAAGAACAAACCTTTGATAAATATTGAGTAGAAACATTCACCTCAAGAATATTACGGAGATTTCGCATAAGGGCCATATAACCAACTTTTTTGCTATCAATCAATTCTTCCCATTTTTGCTTGAAAGCATTTACCTTTTCCTCTTCCGTTTCAAAGGATTGCTGTCCTAATTGAGAAAGTTCAACCTCCCAAGTATAAGGAATTTCTAACTTATCTTCGGCGATTTTCTTAAATAATTCTTTCTTGCCCCGTTGAGGTTTGGCGTGAGACAAGAATAAAGCATCTCTTAATTTAACCTCTGTTGCTCTATTATACTTGGCAAATTGATATTCGTCAAACTTATTAAATGCTTTGGCAACTCCTTTTTGAATTTGTTTAGAAAGTTTATTTAATTTCTTTGTATCAGTTCTACTATGATAGACTTGATAGTAAGCGAGAATTTCGGTAATCTCGTCTGGTCTTTGGATTATTCGTTCCACTAATTTAGAAATAAGATTATCACCATTATGAATTTCAGCCAAATTTACTGCTAAAACCAATGGAATAGTTCTTAAATACATCTTTTCTCTGGTATAAATAGCCAGTTTAGCAACAAATTCTGGGCTCACATTTTTAATTAAAGATACTAATCGGGACAAAATATTTCCGTCTTCACTGGGCTCATAAAATTTCGGATTAAGAGTAGAAGTAACTACCATAGAATACAATTCTAATTCAGGGGTTAATTTGTAAGCCTTTTCTCCCTCATAGTTTTGAGTGATACTATTTTGTTTTGTAGTCTTATTAAATCTCATATAAATTTCATATTACTTATAAATCCTTTCTAATTGTTGTAAGGTTTTCCCCTTAATAATTTTATCGCAAGCCCATTCGTGTTGTTTGCCGTCCTCAATCATTTTAATTGTCCAACCAGTTGAGCATTCCACCGAGTAAGCGCAGGCATCGCTGACTTCGGGATGATAGAGAGTGTTGATTTGTAGAACCCCCCTATCCAATCCATATCTGCCATTATAGTGTTTACAATTAGGGTTAAATCTACTTTCGCACCAAGCCAATCTTAATAAATAATCAGTAAATTTATTTCCGTTTGCCATTCTTACAATCCTTTCAGCTACTTTGGCTTGAGCGGGAGAATAGTGTTTCTTAATATAGGTTA
>JALTGF010000185.1 GCA_027077325.1 archaeon | reverse complement strand
CCTTTGTCATGGGTTCCGTAGTTTTCTCTCATAGACCAGAAAAATAACATGTAAATCCAGTAGCCAGTAAAAATACTGAAGTAAGGAAGGATATTTAGAAAGGCAGGAACCATTGAAATCCCAATCAACTTAAGAGATTTGTGAAAAGTGACAAAGTCCATAATATCCTTTCCAGAAACAATTGAGCCCAAAAAATGAAATATAAAAGCTAAAGGTAACCATACAACAAAGATATACCAAAAAGGCCTTAGGAATAAGTCAACAATAAGTCCAATTGCCCTTAAAAATGCCATAAAGATTGAGCCCTCTAGTGCAATAAACCAAAGATGCGCCCCAATAGAACTCATTACAGACGCAACCAAAATTGTTAATAGAGGAACCCACAAATCCCGGTACTCTATTGGCTCTCTCACAACTCTTCTTATAGTTGCTTTTGGATGCAAGAACATTCCATGGACGTGTGCAGAAAAGTGCGCCCCCACATGCATTATTTTTTCTTTTACCATAATTACTAAAAGATTTATAGGCAGCAGGATTTATATGTATTGCTGTTCATTAAGCAGAAACAATGGGGCCGTGGTCTAGCTTGGTAGGATGCTACCTTGGGGTGGTAGTGGTCGTGAGTTCAAATCTCACCGGCCCCACTATGCTTTTGCAATTAGAAAATGTCAGAAGGGTCAATTTTGGTTATATGGTCAAGAATGTGATCCCACTCCTGATTTAACTTTAAGAATTCGATCGTCCCATCTAGTATTTGTTTAATTACTATGTTTTGATTAGACCGATATTTGAGATATGCACTCAAATAGCGAACAGATTGTATATTGCGTTTTTTGTTAAATTCTAGCAAGAGAGCTCGGTATGTTATTAAGATTCGCCTTAACTCTTCGCCCAGTCCAGAAATAAATCGGCTAGTGAAAAAGTTTAATGCTGGCGAGATAGTTCCAAATTCTGTTTCCATTTTATTGAACACATAATATGCAAGGTGCCTTCGAACAAACCGAAGCATATAGAATTCTATTGAAGTCCTAAAACGTCTTGAGCCAATCCGTTCGGGATGATAGCTGTGCCTAACTTTTGCACCAGGGATGATCTTCCCCCCGTGTGAGATTACATAGTCAGTTGGAAAAAACTCTTCAATTCCGCCAGTTTCATACATGGGTGGACACACAATATGTTTATATGCTTGATTAATTGCAAAATTCCCGCCAATTAGCATTTTATTTCCTTTTAAATGCCTCTCTCTAAAGGTTGGTTTTGATTCTGGGTATTCTAGGATTTCAAAAAATTTTTGAATGGTTTTCTTTGGGGAATGCCCTTTTGACTTAAACAATGAATAATCAGTACCTCGTTCTCCAACATAATCTCCACGAATTGCAAGGGGCTTTTTAATATGCTTATTTTTAAGAATTTTATAGTATCTAACCAGTATGTCCTTTTCGTAAGGATAAGTATCATCATCAAAAGAAACCAGCCCCCTCGCACCTAAAAGGGCAGATGCTAAAAACTTCTTATTTTGAGCCACGCCAAAGCTTGGCTTTATATTAAATGAGTGCAAAGCTGACTTTGGGATTCCATTTGAAATGAGTGTCCTAAAAAATTTTTTCTGTTTAAGAGTACCAAAATGGTAAATAGAGATGGAGGATCCGCGTGACTTAAGTATCTCCTGGATTTTTAAGATGAGATCTCTATTTTCCTTTTGAGTGGTTGAGTCATCAACTATTAAAAAATCAAAAGGGACATTTGAATTAATTGCAAGAGTTATGTATTGAAGCAGATTATCCTTTATATCGCGAACAGTTGGAATTGTGA
>JALTGF010000184.1 GCA_027077325.1 archaeon | reverse complement strand
TTCGTGCCATCATTGCTTCCGTTTTCAACTACAATCACTTCAAAATTCTTGTAACTCTGCTTCTTAATTGACTTCAAGCACTCGCGCAAGTCTTCTTTTCTATTCCAAGAAGGTATAACAATTGAAATTTTTGGATTCCTTGCCATTCTCCTGTTTAAATATGCTTCTTTGTATTTAAAGTAATTCTTGATTTATTTTCCATATGGAAAATAAATATGTCTATTAACTAAAAACTTCTAAATTTTCTCTATGGACTTAGAAACTTTAAAAAAAGAAGTGCTCAGCTGCAAAAAATGCCCCCTTTATGAAACTAAAACTAACTATGTGGTGGGAGAAGGCAACAAAAATGCAAAGATAATGCTCATCGGTGAGGCGCCGGGCTATAATGAAGACCAAACAGGGCGACCGTTTTGCGGCGCTGCTGGAAAAGTTTTAGATGAACTTTTAAATTCCATTGAAATTGCACGCGAGGAAGTGTACATAACAAACATCTTAAAGTGCCGCCCGCCTGGAAACCGTGACCCAAAACCAGAAGAAGTAAAGGCGTGCAGCCCTTATTTAGACAGGCAAATTGAAATAATAAAGCCAAAGATTATTTGCTCCCTTGGAAATCATGCAACTTCTTATGTTTTCAAAAAGTTTGGGCTAAACGATAAACTCTCTGGAATAAGCAAACTGCACGGGCAGGTTTTTGAGGTCAGCACTTTGTTTGGAAAAATTAAAATTATACCTCTGTATCATCCAGCAGTAGCTACCTACAATGCAAACATGCTCAATACTTTGAAAGAAGACTTTAAGGTTTTAAAGGAACTATAAGGCCATATAAAAACCCAAGTCCATAACAGAAGTGCTCAATTAAGAACACACCCATGATTGTTGGAAGATACCTAATTTTTAGTGTTGAAATTCCATACAAAAGCGCGGCAAGGACGTAAGCAACCCAAATCATTGAGATAACAGGTTTTAGATAAATTAGCAAAGGGCTAATTATTGCAAATATTGAAAAAATTGGTGTAAATGCGTAAATTGGATTAAGTGGCGTTTTGTGTTTTTTCATAAACTGCGCTCGAGCAAACCCGTATTGGAACATTCTCTTGGCAAACTTTACCGGAGTGGCTCTCATTTTTGGCCAAACCTTGGCATCAGGAATAAAATAAAACTTAACCCTTGCTTTTCTTAAGCGGTAATTTAACTCTGCATCCTGTCCAGTTGTAAACCGCTCATCATACCCGCCAACTTTTAGAATGTCAGATTTCCAGTACATAGCATTTGCATTTGGAACGCTCTTCACCTCTGTTTTTTTCTTGTAAACATATGACTGGGCGGATCCTGCCGACCCGAAAAAAGTCCCGAGAGCGTAACTAACTGCTCTTGAAAAGTAGCCAGTGTTCTTAGATGGCAAATTTGCCCCGCCAACTACTGTATTTGGCTTAAGTTCCTTGGCTAGATTTTTTAGCCATTTTTTATCAACAACGCAATCAGCATCTGTAAAAGCAATTATTTTCCCGCGCGCGTGCTTCAGCCCAAGATTTCTACCAGCCGCTGCATTAATTTTCTTGTTTAAAATTAACTTTACTTTCTTCCCATAACCCTTTACAATTTCTCTTGTTTTGTCTGTTGACATCCCGTCAGCAACGATTATCTCATACTTATTTTTTGGATAGTCCAAATTTAGCAAAGAGTCAATGCATTCCTTAATTACCTTTTCCTCGTTTCTTGCCGGGACAATTATTGATACAAAAGGGTATTTATCCATATGTTAATCTTACTTGCCAATCCTTTTATATTTACTGAAATTTAACTCAAGCTTACAAAATGAGGTCTTTTATATCCTCTCACTATTAAGAATCAAAAAAATCTTGGGCATAAACTTTAATAAATAAGTAATCTATACCTTTTAGGAGTGGCAATAATGAAAATTACTGTTGCAGGCACGGGATATGTTGGGCTAATAACTGGTGTTGGTCTTGCCAGCCAGGGGCATGATGTAACCTGTGTTGATATCATAAAAGAAAAGGTAGACAAAATTAATTCTGGCATAACCCCTATTCATGAAAAAGATCTTCCAGAACTTTTAAAAAAGGTTTTAGAGCGAGGGAACTTCCGCGCGACGCTTAACCTAAAAAGCGCTGTAAAGGACTCTGATATAACTTTTATTTGTGTTGGCACGCCTTCAAGAGAGGATGGTTCCATAAACTTGCAGTATGTTGAAGATGTCTCCAAAGGAATTGGCGAGGCAATAAAGGAAAATGGAAAATACCACATTGTCGTTGTTAAAAGTACCGTTATCCCAGGAACAACTGAATCTGTGGTAACTCCTATTCTTGAAAAATACTCTGGAAAAAGGGCAGGCGTTGACTTTGGAATTGCAATGAGCCCCGAGTTTTTGCGCGAGGGGAAAGCACTTGAAGATTTTATGCATCCTGACCGAGTTGTAATTGGAACTTCCGATCAAAAAACATTTGAAACATTAAAGGATGTTCTTGCATTTGAGCAAACGCACGTAATCAAAACAAGTTTGAAGTCAGCAGAAATGATTAAATACGCATCAAACGCTTTTCTTGCGACTAAAATCTCATTTATCAATGAAATCGGAAACATATGTAAAAAATTAGGAATTGATAGTTACGAAGTTGCAAAGGCAGTTGGGATGGACCATAGAATAAGCCCTCACTTCTTGCGCTCAGGCCTTGGTTTTGGCGGCTCTTGCTTGCCAAAGGATGTAAAGGCACTGCGCGAAAAGGCAAAGTCAATTGGTTATGAGCCAAAGCTTCTTGACTCAGTTCTTGAAGTTAATCAATTCCAGCGTGAGCAAATGGTTAAAATTGCAGAGGAAAAACTCAGCAATCTTAATGGAAAGAAAATCGCAGTTCTAGGTGTCGCGTTTAAGGCATACACAGATGACATCCGGGAAGCTCCGGCAATTGACATAATTAAAATGTTGCTAGAAAAAGGTGCAAACGTGTTTGCCTACGATTCCGAGGCATTGGAAAATGCAAGAAAAATATTTGGGGATAAAATAAACTATGCCGATTCTCCTGGTGAAGCTTTAGAAAGTGCAGACATCTGCCTAATAGTGACCGAATGGCCAGAGTTTAAAAATCTTGACTTCAGTAAAATGAAAAATAAAATTGTAATTGACGGCAGAAATATATTAGAAAATCGGAATGGAATTGACTATGTGGGGTTGTGCTGGTAATGGACAATAAAGTGCTTGTGACTGGCTGTGCAGGTTTCATTGGCAGCCATTTAACTGAAAAGCTGCTCTCAGAGGGATTTAAGGTTGTTGGTATTGATGCTTTTACTCCTTATTATTCAAGGGCAATAAAAGAGCGCAACATGAGTTCTTTTATAGATAATGATAATTTTGAATTTTATGAAGCAAATTTAATCAACTATAACCTAAAGCAACTTTTGCATGGGATCTCAACGGTTTATCACCTAGCGGCCCAGCCTGGAGTCCGATACTCCTGGGAGGGCTTTAAGGAATATGTAAACAACAACATACTTGCAACCCAGCGTCTTCTGGAAGCATGCCGAGAAAATGACACTAAAATTGTTTTTGCTTCTTCGAGCTCAGTTTATGGAAATGCAAAATTGCCAGAAAACGAAAAAACCCCCCTAAACCCAAAATCTCCCTACGCATTAACAAAAGAGTTTGATGAGAAATTATGCACGCTTTATCATGAAACATACGGCCTAAATGCAATAATGCTAAGATTTTTTACGGTTTATGGGCCAAGGCAAAGGCCTGATATGGCAATAAATATATTCACTCACAAGTTGCTTTCAGGTGAACCAATTGAAATTTACGGAGATGGGAGACAAAAGCGTGATTTCACATATGTTTCTGACATTGTAGAAGGAAACTTTTTGGCCGGAACTTCGAAAATAAAGTTTGATACATTTAACATTGGAACTGGCAATTCGATAACAATTAATAAACTAATCAAATTACTTGGGGATGTCGCTGGTGTCGATCCGCTAGTAGTTCATGTTGGAAAAGCGGCTGGTGATGTTAGGGATACCCGTGCAAGCATAGCAAAAGCAAAGAAAAAACTTGGTTACTCTCCTAAAGTTAAGATAAAAGATGGCATTAAAAAATATATTGAGTGGTATAAGAAATACAACCTAAAATAAGATGAAAAGTATTATTCAAGACATAAAGAAAAATCCTGTGCCATATCTATTACTTTTAGTAATAATCCTGTTTGGTCTCTATCTCCGAGCATATCATGCGAATTATCCTGTGATTGGATACCATAACTGGAAAGAGACACACTATCTAACCGAGGCAAGAAACTTTGCCCGCGAAGGTTTCTTCAAGCACGGATTTTTCGTTCCTGAGAATGATTATCCGGTCCTTGGTGGGGACCCAAGCGGGGCGCATGCAGATACTTTCCCAACAATTTCAATCTTGGTGGCAATTGCTTTCAAAATATTTGGGATGAACTTGGCAGTCGCACGTTCAATTGGGATTTTGTTTGGTTTGGGGAGCATATTTGCAATGTACCTTCTCACTAAGGAATTGTTTGGCAGGGATGACATTGCTCTGGTTTCGGCAACTTTAACAGCAATAAACCCCCTTCTTGTATTTTTCAGTCACAATGTCCAGTTGATTAACCCTGCTCTTTTCTTTATGCTCGTTGGCACCTACTTTTATTTAAAATGGAGCAAGTCAAATGAAAAAATTGACATCACTTATGCTGCAATTTTCATAGCGCTTGCAGGACTCACTAAATACACTTTCCTAATCATCTTAGTCCCAATTCTTTTGACAATGAAAAAAGAGCAAATAAAAGATATGTTTAACATTAAAAAGTATTGGGTAAGCTATTTGTTTTTATCGTTAATCCCAATCTGGTTTATTTATAACTTGAGTGTTGGGGCCAGAACTGGAAAGTACACAACTACTTTGTCTTCAATAGGAATTAAGCCAATGTTTAAGGTTGCATGGTGGAGTGCAATGAAAAATTTCACAATTGACAATTACACAACCCTTGGGATTTTGTTTGCATTAATTGGGCTGCTTGCAATAATTTACTTTAATAAAAAGAAAGAGGCGTTTGCAGAAAGATTTATTTTAAGCTACGCCCTCGGTGCGTTTTTGTTTATTATCTTGTTAAGTGACAAAGTTGGTGGGCACAGCTATCACCAATATCCAATTGCTCCGCTATTCATAATCCTTATCTCTTACTCTTTCCTTGTAATTGGAGACACCCTTTCTGAAATGCTAACCTTGAATGTTGAGAAAAAGGACAAAGACAAAAATAAAAAGCTCATCAATTTTGTGATTATCCTAATTCTTCTGGTTTTGATATATCGATTTGGATCAATCCAGTCAATACACAGGCAATTTGACACTCAGTTTCCGGGCCTGGACATAGCAGGAACCTATATTAACCAACATAGTTCACCAAATGAGCGGCTTATATTCTCAGGTGGTCAAAGTTTTGGAGTTTTATGGTATGCAGACCGCAAGGGATATTATGACATTAACTCTGTTGAAGACATTAAAAAGGCAGAATCATTGGGGTCAGATTGGATTTTTGTTTATCTATGGGGATTAAACGATGTTGGAACCAAAAAATGGGATTATATCTCAAAAAATTACCACCTTGTCCAAGTAGGATTTATGCGTACTCAAAAAGGGGATCAATTAGTTTATCTCCTATTAAAAAAAGG
>JALTGF010000183.1 GCA_027077325.1 archaeon | reverse complement strand
GTTGCAACATCCGCACCAAGTAGCGCTGCCTCGCGCACATGGTCAAGATTTCTTATGCTTGCAACTAAAACCTGCGTCTTGAAACAATAATTCCTGTAGATTGTGAGTATATCCTCAACCAAGTCCATACCCCGCTCGCCGCGGTCATCAAGCCGACCAATAAAAGGGCTTACATAAGTAGCTCCTGCCTTTGCAGCCAAAAGCGCCTGATTTGCAGAGAAAACTAAGGTTGCATTTGTTTTAATTCCCTTTTTTGAAAGCCTTCGGATCGCTTTTAATCCTTCTTCTGTTAGCGGAATTTTAATTACAACATTTTTTGCCCACTTGGCAAACTTTTCAGCTTCCTTTACCATTCCATCAACATCTAGAGAAAGAACTTCAACGCTGACAGGCCCTTTGCAAATCTTTAAAATTTCTTTTACTTGCTTTTCTGGGTCTTTTCCCTCTCTTGAGAGCAGTGTTGGGTTCGTTGTAACCCCATCTAGGAGCCCCATTTCTTTTGCCCACTTTATTGCATCTAAATTAGCAGTATCTATGAAAAATTTCATTTCTTACCCTCCTTTCTTTTTAACACCTTTTTAGCAGCTTTATAAATATCTTTTGCGGTCAATCCATAAAATTTAAACAGCTCTTCCGGTTTTCCTGATTGCCCAAATTTGTCTTTAACTCCAATTCTTATCATTGGAACTGGATAATGTTCTGCGAGGATTTCTGCTGTCGCAGAGCCAAGACCGCCATAAATTGAATGCTCTTCTGAAGTTACAACCGCACCAGTTTTCCTTGCAGAATTTAAAAGAGTTTTTGAGTCAATTGGCTTTAAGCAATGAACATTTATTACCTCGGCATTAATCCCCTCTTTTTTAAGCATATCTGCTGCTTCCATTGCTTCTTTAACCATTAATCCAGATGCAAACAGACTAACATCTTTGCCCCTTTTTAAGACATCGGCTTTAAATGGGTCAAACTTAAATTTCTTTGAGTAAATAGGAAGCACAGACATCCTGCTAACGCGCATATAGCAAGGCCCATTGATGTTTACCAATGCTTTTGTAAGCGCAGCAGTTTCGCGCGCATCTGCAGGCACAAAAACTTTCATATTTGGCAGACCGCGCATTAAATTAAAGTCCTCAAGCATTTGATGGGAGCCACCGTCTGGACCAACTGAAATTCCGCCATGCGTTGCAACAATCTTAACATTTAAATTTTGGATTGCAATTGCATTCCTAATTTGCTCATATGCCCTGCTTAAGAAAACTGCAAAACTTGACATAAAGACAATCTTCCCCGCAATTGACAAACCTGCAGAAACATCAGCCATATTTTGCTCAGCAATGCCAACATTAAAGAACCTGTTTGGGAACTTATCCCCAAATCTTTGCGTTTGTGTGCTGCATGAAAGGTCTGCGTCTAACACAACAATATCCTTGTGATTTGCTCCAAGCTCTGCTAAAGTAGTTCCATATGCCACGCGCATTGATTCTGGTTCTACTTGCATCCCAGTTCCTCCAGTGCTTTTTCAAGCAATTCTCCTTTTGGCGCCTTTCCGTGCCACTCATAAGTGTTTTCCATAAATGAAACGCCTTTTCCTTTAACTGTGTTTGCAATAATAACAACTGGCTTTCCCTTAACCTTTTTTGCCTTTTCAAGCGTACTTAAAATCTGGTTAAGGTTATGCCCATTTATTTCAAAAACTTTCCAATCAAATGACCCCCATTTTTTAGCAAGTGGGCTAAGCGGCATAACACTTTTAGTTGAACCACTTAACTGGAAGTGATTTCTATCAACAATTGCAATTAAATTATCTAACTTATACTTAGAAGCAAACATCGCAGCCTCCCAGACAATGCCTTCATCACACTCGCCATCCCCAAGAAGCACATAAACCTTGTACTTTTTTTTGTCAATTTTTCCAGCAAGCGCAATTCCAACTGCCTGCGAAAAACCATGACCAAGAGAGCCAGTAGAAACTTCAATTCCAATTTTTACATCTCTTTCAGGATGCCCTTGTAGTCTTGAGCCAAGTTGCCTTAAAGTTAAAAGTTCTTGGACTGGAAAGAAACCACGCATTGCAAGAGCCGCATAAAGTGCTGGCGCAGCATGCCCCTTGCTAAGGACAAAACGATCTCTTTCGGGCCAATTTGGCTTTTTTGGATTTATCCTAAGTTCTGAAAAATAGAGAGCAGTTAATAACTCAACTGAACTCAAAGAGCCACCAGGATGGCCAGAGCCAGCGCGCCCAATCATTTGGATAATATGGCAGCGCATTCTTTTTGCTATGTTTTTTAATTCTTTAATGTCCCTCGCCATTCTCAATTGGATTAAGTCAAAGTCATTTATAAAGATTTACAGAGGATTACCCGTTAATTAACTCACGCATCTTTTTTATGGTTTCAACTGGATTTTCAGTTTTAAAAATCCCCGAGCCAGAAACAAAAACATTTGCGCCCGCGTCCTTTACCATTTTAATATTCCCTAATTTTATTCCGCCATCAACTTCAATATCCCTTTTAAATGACTCGCGAATTAATTTTATTTTATCAGTTACATCAATAAAATTTTGCCCAGCAAATCCCGGATTTACAGACATTACAAGGACCATATCAACCTTGCCAAAATAAGGCGTTATGAGGTCAGAAGAGGTCTCCGGATTTAGGGAGATCCCCGCCTTTTTTCCAAGCGCGTGAATCTTGTCAAAAATATTTGAGTCTGTTATTGCTTCCACATGTACAGTTATTATGTCTGCGCCGGCATTTGCAAACGGCTCAATAAATTTTTCAGGATTGTCAATCATTAAATGAACATCTAAAGGGAGCTTTGTTATTTTTTTAAGGGCCTTAACAACAGGAACACCAATACTTATGTTTGGAACAAAATGGCCGTCCATAACATCAACATGCAAGTAATCTGCATACGGCTCAATCAGCTTTATGTCCGTCTGAAGGTTTGCAAAATTTGCCGAAAGTATTGAAGGCGATATCTTATTTTTCATATTCCCACCTAACCTAATTTAATTTATAAGGGGTATATAAGCATATGGTCTTATTTTCTTTGCATATACAGATAGCCAAGCACTGCAAGAATTAGGATAACTACAATAATTATCAAAAGGGTCGTGTTTTGAGATAATTTTGAAGTTTCTTCTAAAGTAACTGGGACGCCAGTTGTAACACCCTCCTTTGATAAAAATAACGGGATCATAAACCTTATTTCTTTCTTCCTGCAATTTTCTCAAGATGACGCCTCATGTATGGCAGATGTTCCAGATGCTTTTGCCTTCTAAATGAAACCCATAGAACTGCAATCGCTGCGCCGGCCATCCCATAGAAATCAAAGAAAGGAGATTCCATCCAATTGTGCCCAGCTAAAAAGGCGATAAACCATCCAACAAGCACACCAAATACCATCCAGCCAACAAAGATAGTCATGTCCTGGAGAGTTTCAACAAGCTTATCATAATTTTTCATTTTAAACACCAGATACAGATAAAGAAAAACACCTTATATATTTTTTGCCTAGTTTTTTAGGATCTCGGTATATCCGCATTTGCCACAAGTCAGGCGATTTGAGTGTTTTGCAAGAAAAACCCCAGGACCACATCTTGGGCAGTACTTATTTTTTCGTATAAGTTTATCTCCAGAAACCTCGTAAAGTTTCCACTTGCTTGATTTCTTCGTCATTTTTGCTCACCTTCTTCTTTTTTTGGCTGTTCACTTGTTTGACTTGCAGATTTTTCTTCCGCTGGCTTATCACTTGGGGATTGGCTTTCCTCTTTTGGTTTTGGTTCATCAGATAAATCCACTTTTATTTGCCCGGACTCATCAGGAAGGTTTTTGTTGCCAGTAGATTCACTTTTGCTTTCTGTTGCTTCTTTGTTTAGTTCGACCTTTTTTAAAGTGTCAAGAGATTCATAAATTTTTACAAGAGCATTACCATCTCTTGAGCCAAATTTTTGTTTTATGCTATCTACTACAATTAAATTTTTATCAACATTTAGAATTGCACTTAATTTGTTAATTAAATCTTGTCTGTTAATTGTATTGCTTTCACTTTCAAATTTAACATTTACCTCTTTTCTTTTTAAGAGGGGATTTTCAAATTCATCTAAAATTTTAAGATTCATCTTTTCACCTTTATTGGACTATTAACGCGTACTCTCCTTTTTGGGTTATTCCAAGCTTTTTTGCAACTTCTGAATGCTCTGGATCGATTATGATTGCAAGACCGCTCCACCTGTTTGAAAATTCTGTTGAACCGCAAACTGGACAAACATTTGCTTCAGTTAGCCGCCTACATTTTTTACACGCGTGGATCATTTTTTACCTTTCCCTGATTTTTTGCCTTTTGGCTTTTCTTTTGCTTTAGAGGACTTTTGTGGCACTTCGTAAATCCATTCAAGCTTTCCAAGACCAGGTTGCCTCATTGTTAAGCCGATCTTGTTTTCTTTTGCTTTCTTTAAGCTTATTGTTACTATTCTGGCCCTAACAATGTCACCTTCTGCTAAAACCTTCTTAGATTCTTTTCCAACAAATCGATGACCTTTTGGATCATAATTTAGGTAGTCATCAGTTATTTGCGAGACATGGATTAATCCATCAAGTGGACCAAGCCTAACAAATGCACCAAACTCTACAATTTCAATTACTTTTCCCTCAACGATTTCTTGTAATTCTGGCTTGTAGGTAAGTGCCTTAAAAACAGCATTATAATAAGCCGAGCCTTCCCCTGGGATAACCTTGCCTATCCCATCAGAACTAACTTCAGTAACAAGAATGATAGAGCCGACATCTCTGTCTAATTTCCCCTCGTATTTCTCAGCGAGTAATTGCTTTAGTGCTTGCTTCAATGGTAAGTTAAACAATTCTGGTGGAACCCGTACAATATCTTCAATCTCAACTAATTGATACATAGTTTTTATACCCTCCCTCTTTTTATTCCTCCCTTTTAAACAAACAAACTGGCAAATACCAGTGCTATTATAGACATTAACTTAATTAATATATTTAACGATGGTCCAGAAGTGTCCTTAAATGGATCCCCAACAGTGTCACCAACTATTGCAGATTTATGTGCAAAGGAACCTTTACCGCCAAGATTTCCTTTTTCGATGTATTTCTTTGCATTGTCCCAGGCACCACCTGCATTTGCCATTAGAACAGCCAGTAAGAAACCAGAAACTAATGCTCCTGCAAGCATTGCACCCAATGCTTCTGCACCAAGTACATATCCAACTACAATAGGTGAGATGACTGCAAGCAAACTTGGAGCAATCATTTGCTTAAGGGCAGCGCCAGTACTTATGTGGATGCACCTCTTGTAGTCAGCTTTTGCTTTTCCTTCCATTAGCCCTTTTATCTCTCTGAATTGCCTCCTAACTTCATCAACCATTTTCATTGCTGCTTTTCCAACAGCACTCATTGTTAGTGCAGAAAAAACAAAGGGTAACAACCCCCCAATTAAGAGACCAACCATCACACTTGGAGAGGAGATGTTAATCCCCTGGAGGTTTGCAACTTTGGAATAAGTGAAGAGGAGTGCAAGTGCAGTTAGTGCAGCAGAGCCAATTGCAAAACCTTTCCCAATTGCAGCCGTTGTGTTTCCAACTGCATCAAGGGATTCAGTTCTCTTTCTGACTCTTGGCCCCAAATGAGCCATTTCTGCGATTCCCGCAGCATTATCGGCAACAGGACCATAGGTATCTGTTGCTAACGTGATGCCTAATGTTGAAAGCATACCAACAGCC
>JALTGF010000182.1 GCA_027077325.1 archaeon | reverse complement strand
CTGACAACTACAACCTTTCAAACTTAACATTGTATACAAACTTAACTGGCAATTGGCAAAAGACAAACTCAACAAATGTTTCTGGAACTTCCGCGTGGGCAAATTGGACAATAAGCAACATTTCAGACGGCCTTTACATCTGGAACTGCCTCGGATATGACACTTCAAACAATTCAGCATTTGCAACTACAAACAATACTTTTAGGATTGACACCACCCCGCCAAATGTTACTCTTGTTTCTCCAATAGACCAAAAGACAACGACCTCCTCAACTATTTTGTTTAACTGCTCTGCAGAGGACAATATAAATCTCAGCAATGTTTCGTTTTATGGAAACTTTGGGGGCAGTTGGGCACTTCTTGAAACAAGGAACATCTCTGGAAACAGCAGTTGGGCAAATTTTACTCGCTCTCTAAGTGATGGAACTTACACATGGAACTGCAAGGCATGGGACCTTGCGGGAAATTCTGTTTTTGCAAGTTCAAACCGCACAATAATAAAAACATCCTCAGTAACGACCAGTAGTGGTGGAGGCGGGGGCTCGGCAGCTGCACCACTCCCTCAAGAGTCAGTGCAAATTGGAAATGTTAAATCCGGATCTGAAATCATAAAGGAATTTAAGAACTCTGACAAGATCTATGTTTCCGAAGTAAAGCTAAAAGCAAAAAATAACATAAACAATGCAATTGTCAAAGTCATAAGGTACTTGTCAAAACCTGGGTTGGTCTCAGAGCCAAAGAATCCTGCATTTGCCTATTTAAGTATTGAACCAATAAACTTCAATGACACTTCCATTGAAGACGCCGAGATAAAATTTAAAGTAAACAAAAGTTGGGTTGAAAGCAAGGGGATAAATAAAGACGAGGTTATTCTCTTAAGATATTCAAACGAATCTTGGAATACTCTTGAAACAAAATATGTTTACTCAACTAGTACGGGATATTACTACGAAGCAATAACTCCTGGGCTCTCAACCTTTGCAATAAGTTTTGAAGAAAAGCCAGTGCAAGTATCTGTTGAAAATAAAACTTTTGAAATCAAAACAAATAAAACCTCTACTCAGAACAATGTGCCTAACTCAACGAAAGAAAACAAGAACAAAGTTTCCGTAATCCCTGTTATTATAATATTGATAGTAGTGTTCCTCGCCGTTTTCTTTATTACATTATTTGGGCTTGGAAAATTCTCTTCAAAGAAAAGTATTTAAATATAAATTAATTACCTTTCAAAGAGGTTGAATGGCATGGGGAAGTTTCATAAACTTAATCAGCTTTCCCATACATTTAAACTAACAAATTTCAAAGGGTTTAAATGGCAAAGAAAATTTTAGGCACACTGGTACTTATTGCTTTTTTAGTCATTAGTATACATGGAGTTTATGCAGGATGCACGAATGGCGTTCTTCCACCGAGTGGTCCAGGAAACTGGCAGATAAATAACATCACTACCTGTAGCAATATGACTATCTCTGTTAACGGCAATCTCATTATAAACAATAGTGGAAGCTTAACGCTCTCAAATGTTATATTGCAATTAAACCACACAATCTCTCCAAATGCAATTGTTGTCAACAGCAGTGGAACTTTAAATGCATACTTAACTAATTTTACGACAAATAACACAACTGCAGGTTATACCTTCAATTTTTTAAGTGGAAGCGCGGGAACAATAAATAACTCCAGAATACTCTACTTAAATAACACTACTGTCGGAAAAGGGTTTTATGTGGCATCAAACATTAAGCTTATAAACACGACAATTATTGCAAATAATGGCTATGGACTTTACATAATCAACAGCACACCAACGCTTAACAATATAGCAATAAATACCTCTACTATTGGTGTGTTAGTAAATAATTCTAATATAAAACTTTATAATTCGACAATAAATGCCAGCGGAAATGACACTTTTCTTGCCAATAACGGGAACTTAACTTTATTTGGCTGCACATTTAATGAAACGAACGTATCCTCGCACATTGGTCCCGATTCGCTTCTAAATGTTAGCTGGTACATTCAAGCATTTGTAAAAGCAAACGGCACAACTTCTGTGCCTGTATCTGGGGCAACTGTAAAGTTTTATAGTAACAATACAACTCTAAGGGCTGCTTCAACTACAAATGCAAGCGGCATAACCCCTCGAATAGTCCTAACTGAGTATATTAGAAATTCCTCTACAAATAAAACTTTCAATGTTTATAATATAAGCACTAACAAATCCTCTGGAAGTTATGACTTCGTCAATTTTACTTATTTCAACATAAGTTCTAATAAGATACTTGGCAATAATATAACAGCCCAAATGTTCTATCCAGTCCATAGAGTTTCCTTCATTGCAAACTCAACTTGGCCAAACATGAGTGTTGGGGGCTTTTCAATAATTAATCTGATACTAAACAACACAGGAAATACTTGGGATACAATAAAAATTTCAGACAATGCAAGTGGGTGGACTTTCAGTTACCTCTCAAATAACACTAATTACAATGGCAACGATAAAAGTATCAATCTTTCTGTGTCCAATACTGCTGATCTCGGTCTGAGAATTGAGCCACCAAGCACGGCATTACCTGGGAAAACTTACAAGTTTAAGATTACTGCAAACTCAACTGCTTCAAACTCTCGTGGCACTTGGAACGCTTCATATATATACCTAAATGTGACCATAAATGGGGCTGCCTTGAACTGGGCAAATATAACACAAAATGCAACTGATTTTCTTGAAAATTCTCAGGCATCAAGGGGCTCTTGGAATGATTCAAATTACACAACTGCCTGGGCTCTCTGGGCCCTAAATTATACCTATGGTTCAAACTTTACAAGGATTAACAACACCTTACATCTATTTAGTAATACAACTGATGCAAATGGCATATGGACTGATGCAAATTTTGGAAACTATGTTGCAACCTCGCTGGTTTTAATTGCACATTCAGAACTTGGCTATACAAATTCAACCGCTCCAGCAGATCTGCACAAAGCCGCAAACTATCTAGTTGCACATGTAAACGAGTCAAAGTCAATGCCAAAGACGGCCATTATGCTAACAGCAATTTACAAAACAGGCGTCAATACCTCAAATGCAAATGTAACTTGGGCACTTGATTGGATGATGCGAAACCAGACAAATAGCACCTCGGGAAAAGGTTCGTGGGGGAACAATACTGAATGGACTGCCTGGGGATTAATGGCATTAACTGCTGCTTCTAATACAAGCCAAAACAGGACAAATGCAAGAATTTGGTTGAGGAATAATCAGCGCATTAAAGGCAATTTTGGAAGCATCTCTTCCTTAAATGATACCTTTATATCAATAATTGCCCTGTCAGAAGATAATGCAGGAACTACATGGACTGTTGATGCTGATGATGGAAATTTCTCAACAACTTATGACCAATATCCTGGTTCAATTCAAAGGGCATTAAATTGGGTAATGCTTAAGCGTGACACGACAAAAGGCGGATGGGGAAACTCGCCTGCAAATAACTTAACAACTGCAATGGCAGTTGCCGCAATTTCTGGGGCTGCAAATTACGGAACTGTGTTTGGGAATGTAACTGGAACTGGAAATGCAACTGGATACAACATATCTAACGCCATTGTTTCCTTTAATTCAAGCTCTGCAAATTATACAGTTGCAACAAACGGGACTGGATTTTACTCAATTAATTTGCCTGCTGGGACTTATACAGTACTTGTAAAGCACAATGCGTTTGAAACAAATTCAAGTGTAAATAATTTAACTATTTACAATGGGGAAGAAGTAAATCAAAACTTTGGTGTAAGACCTAAAATAAATGTTACTGGCTTATTTGCAGGAAATCTTTTAAATGCAACTGGTTTAAATGGTGGAACTGACTTTAGGATACGTGGTAAAGCCGTTTATGCTTATAACAATGCCCCTCTTAAAGGCACAGTTTACTTCACAAGTGATCATGGCAATCCAATTCATGGCAGTGCAATCTGGTCAAATTCAACTGATGGTATTTTCACAAAAGACAAAACAGCGCCTTCCCCAAATTCAACCACTACCTATACAATAACGCTCTGGATAAATGACTCATATGGTAGTAATGGGACAAAAACTGCAACATTGACAGTTGCCGGATCTGGTGGTGGTAGCTCTTCATCTTCAGGAGGCAGTGGCGGGGCTGCTGCGGGAGATTACGGGCTAATAATAACTGCCTATGACCAAAAAGTTACTGTTGCACAGGGGGAAACTAAGACCACACAATTAGTTGCAAAAAATTCTGGTGCAGCTGCTTTAGAGGATGTTGGATTAACCTTAGTTGGTATTAATAGCTCTTGGTACTCTGTAAATGTTTCAGGAACTGGTGCTAAAACCGAGGATCTTGATCCAAATGAGGCAGTTACCTATAACATCAAGTTTACAATTCCGGACACGGCCAGTGCAAAGATGTATGCTGGAACTTGGAAAGTAACTGACAAAAATGGGCTTGCAATTGCTGAGAAAAATATGAACCTAACAATCACTCAAGTATGGACAAATAAATCTGTTTCAGAACTAAGTGAGAATGTTTCAACTCTGAAGAAAAATCTCACGGCACTTTCAACTGAACTTGAAAAACTTAAAAGGCACGGGAAAAATGTTACTGCGCTTTTAGACAAATTAAATACGCTCAATAAAACCATTTCTGATGCTGAGGCAAAGTTAGCAGTTGGGGATTATTCTTCTGCAAAAGATTTAATTGCAAATGCAAACTCACTTATCTCTGAAGTTAATGCGGGGATACTTGACCTAACAACCACTGGCGGCTTCACAGGACTGTCCCTCGGCAAACTGGGTGCGATAATCCTAATTGTTGGTATCTCAATTGCTGGCGGGTTGCTTGTTTGGTTTAAGTTTTTGAGAGTAATACCAATCCAAGAGATAAAGCAGTATCCAGACAGATTTTTTGAAGGTGCACGAATTGAGGGTGTTGTAAAGTCAATTACTGACACAAAGAAAGGAAAGGTGTTCCTTATCCAAGACGATACTGGAAAATTGCATGTTAGGTATCCATACTACTCTACTCTAGAAGTTGGCGATTTAATCAGGGCGCGAGGAGCTATTAAAACTTATCAAGGGACTCCTTATATGGATGCTTCCGATTTACAGAAAATTATAATTAAAAACATATAATCATTCTTAGGGGATTAATTATTTTCCATATAGAAAATAAATACTTTAATAAATTAAAAATATTATATAAATCCACTCTAATATTCAAATGATTGCGCTGGTGGTCTAGCGGCTATGATACAGCCTTGCCACAACCCTTTTCCGCTCGCTTGCGCAAAAGCGTTGACGGAAAAATGCGATTTTGTGAAAAAGCAAAATCGCAGAGCTTTGCCTACAAGTGGGCTCGGCAATATAAATTTGGGAAGGGGGTTGCAAACAGGCTGCGACCCGGGTTCGAGTCCCGGCTGGCGCACTCCTTCTTATTCTGTTTGTGTTTATCTGCAAATATTTCAAATATTAATCAAATCCTGCCTCGCGAAGCGAGTGCAGGATGGATGCCGGCTGGCCACAGCCGTGAGAGTCCCGGCTGGCGCACTCCTTCTTATTCTGTTTGCAACTGTGGTTAAACTTTTTATATTAATAGTGATTATCTTTTCATATGGTAAAAAAGAAAAATTTGTGGGGCTTTATTGTGTTATTAATCGTACTCATCTTTATTGCCTTGATCTCTATAAAATTCTTCGGGATGGATGAAAATACCCTAAGCTTTACCGGGCCAAACATATATCGTGCTGTTT
>JALTGF010000181.1 GCA_027077325.1 archaeon | reverse complement strand
AGTCAAAGAATATTGTTTTTGTGCTCCCTATGTTAAGCATGGAGAATCTCATTGCACCAATGGCAATGTTCTCAGCAATTTCCCTTTGTTTGTATGGGTCCATCTCCGGATTTCTTTCCAGAACTTCTTCAATTGCTTTTTGGACCATCCTCTCTTTCAGATCATTGTAAAGAATAGCCTGTCCAGTTCTTGAAGAAATTTTTCCGCCGCCTGCTAAATTAACAAGTTCGTATGCTAAATGGTAGCATTTCTTTGCCTGCTTGAATCCCATAAGTTCAAGAGTTTTGAAAAGTTGTTTAAAGTAAAGTCGTTGCTCAACACCCACTACATAAATTGATCTATCGATCTTAAACTTCTTAAATTTCTCCTCAGCAAGCGCTAAGTCCTTTGTAGCGTAAAGTGCAGTGCCATCTGACTTCAAAAGCATTAAAACATCTAGCCCATATTTTTTTAAACTTACGATTACTGCGCCTTCACTCTTTCTTGCAATTTTTTTCTTTAAAAGCTCTTTAACAATTTCTTTCCCGCGCTTTTCAATTTCGCTTTCATAAAATGTCTGGTCAAATTCAACTCCTAATTCATTATAAATCCTGTCAAATTCCTTAATTGAAAGGTCCCTAAGTTCTTTCCAAATCTTAACAATTTCTTCATCTCGTGCTTCCAGTTTTTTGTGAATCTCACTAACTTCTTCTTTGTACTTTGGATTTTCTTCAACTTTTTGTGATGCCTCTGCGTAAATGTTGCTGAACCACTCGCTAATGTTTTCTTTTGGAATCTCGCCTTTGTGGAATTTTAAGTAGCACCATATGCCCTTTGCAACATGAGTCCCCAAGTCATTGTAGTAGTTTGCTTTTATTGTCTCATACCCTGCATATTCTAAAATTCTTGCAAGGGAATCCCCTAAAGTTGTTCCGCGAATGTGGCCAATGTGAAACGCTTTTAGAGGATTTGGCTGGCTGTATTCAACCATTACTCTCTCTTTCTTTTTTTCACCAGCACCATAGTTCTCTTTTAATGCTTCAGATATTAATTTCTTGGCAAATTTTTTTCTGTCAAACTGAAAATTTAGGTATGCTCCAGAAAGTTTTATCTTCTTTATGCTTGCTGGTTTTTTAATCTTGTCCAAAAGTTGCTCGGCAATCAATCTTGGGCTTTTTCTAACTTTTTTCCCAATTTGAAATGCAATGCTGCAAGCAAGGTCGCCCATTTTAGAGCTTGGGGGAACCTCTATAGAATTCCTTACATCAACATCCTTCACCTTTACTTTAATTTTTTTAAGGGCATCTATAACTGACTTTTGAACATCCTCTTTAATTTGAATCCATGAGTTTGGGTCTTCTTTCATAATCTAATATAAGTTTATGTGTTTTATAAATTAGATGGGCTCCTAAATTTTAGTGGGCCTGACGGGATTTGAACCCGCAACCTCTTGGTCCGAAGCCAAGTGTCATAATCCAAGTTAGACCACAGGCCCAATTTATTTAGAACTTACAGTAATTAATTCTTTCCTATTTCAAGAAATTAACGATTGTGCCCAGAAGATATGTTATTAAAATGTAATTAAACATAACATTCACAAATCCAAGCATCACTCTTCTTGGCAACGGGTCCTTAAACAAGTAAACACGCAGTCCTGCAATTATGATATTCCCAACAACAACAATTGAGACAAATCCCCAATAGGCAAGTTGTGATGGTGGAATAAACGAGGCAATGATTGAGAGTATCGCAAGGTAAATTGAATCAACTAAAACCCACATCGGCTTTTGAAATGAGCCAAGTCTTTTTCCAACTTTGTTAACAAATGGTGTTACTGCTATTGCTATAAACACGCCCGGGCTAAATCCGTAAATATTGGCAAGGGCGAGGATAAATACGGAGTGAACTTCAACCTTCAAATGGTCATACAAAGCAGTTGCCCTGCTTCCTAATACAATCAGCCCAACTAAAAATATCGTTCCAAACTCGTTCCTGTATAAAATTGCAGTTGCTACTATAATTACAACGGCAAGCCATAGCTCCCATTTTAAGAGCAACCTCTCTTTTTTCTTTTCCATTAAATTAAGATCAAGTGGGCCTGGAGGGATTTGAACCCCCGATCCACAGCTTAGAAGGCTGTTGCCTTATCCAAACTAGGCTACAGGCCCACATCATATTATTCTATTTGGAGTATTTAAATTTATAATCCAATCGTGAATTTAATATATAATAAACAACTACTTCTCATCATGAAAGCACTAATACTCGCTGCTGGAAAAGGCACACGGATGTACCCCTTGACCGAAACAAGGCCCAAACCAATGTTATTAATTGGAAATAAGCCCATTCTTGAGCACATCATTCTTGCATTTAAAAGGGCTGGCATAAAAGATTTTGTCATTGTTATTGACCAAAACAGTCCAATCCGCAATTACTTTGGCCACGGGAAAAATTTTGGTGTTAAAATATCCTATGTATATCAATTTAAGAAATTAGGTACTGCACATGCTATCTTACAGGCAGAAAAATTTTTGAAAAAGGACTTTATAGTTTCAAATGCTGACAACTTAGTAGGTTTTGAAGCAATTAAGGAACTAAAAAACACACATAAAGGCGCTGCAACTCTTTGCTTATACGAGGCGCCGCCAGAAAAATTAAAGAATCTTGGTGTGGTTGAGACCTATGGAAAAAAGGTAACTCGGATAGTAGAAAAACCTGCGCAACCGCGAGGGAAGTTTGCAAATACAGGGATGATCGCTTTTTCTCCTGTAATTTTTGATGCAATTAAAAAAATAAAGAAAACAAAGAGGAAGGAATACGAACTTCCCGATGCAATACAACTTTTAATTAAGAAAAAAGAGCAAGTAAGCTGGGTAAAAACAAAAGATTGGATTCATATAACCTATCCTTGGGATCTTCTAGACGCAAACAAATTCATATTGGATCGAATGGATGAAAAAATAGACGGCATCATTGAAGACAATGTCGTGATCAAAGGGAAGGTTTCAATTGGGCGAGGGACGAGAATCAAATCAGGCGTGTATATTGAAGGGCCAGTTATGATTGGCAAAAATTGTACCATTGGCCCAAATTGTTTCATTAGGAATTATGTGACTCTTGGGGATGAAGTGCGGGTTGGAAATGCGGTTGAACTAAAAAATACAATCATTTTTAACCATACTTATGTGCCTCATCTCTCTTATCTTGGCGATTCTGTTGTTGGCGAAAATGTTAACTTTGGTGCCGGTGCTATTATGACCAATCTAAGGTTTGATAATAAGCATGTAAAAGTAAATGTAAAAGGGAAACTAATTGACACTGGGCGGAGAAAACTTGGTGCAATCATTGGCGATAATGTGAAGTTTGGTTCGCATGTTGTTGTTAATCCTGGCAGAAAAATTGGTCCAAATTCTTTTATTCACCCAAGTGTTGTTGTTTATAAGGATGTTCCTGAAAACACAGAATATAAATAATAATCTAATCTAATTTTTGTCCATATGGAAAATAAATCTGGGAAATTTATCGTCCTCGAAGGAATAGATGGTTGTGGAAAAAGTACACATGCGAGGCTTTTGACAAAGTGGCTTGCTTCTAAAGGTTTTTCTGTCTTGCACACAAAGGAGCCAAGCAGGGGCCCAATTGGGCTTTTGTTGAGGCAGTACTTAAAGTTAAATGCCCCGCCCCGTGTTGATGCTCTCCTGTTTACTGCAGACCGCGCCGAACATTTGGAGCGGGAAATAAAGCCAGCGTTGAATAATGGCATGGTTGTTGTTTGTGAGCGATATGTCTATTCAACAATTGCATATCAGGCAGCACAGGGACTTAATTTAAACTGGTTAAAAAAATTGAATTCATTTGTGCTAAAACCAGATCTTGTTTTGTTTTTAGACATTCGGCCAGACATAGCAGTTAAGAGGACAACAACTAATGAGAAATTTGAGGAACTTTCTTTTCTAAAAAAAGTAAATGCTAATTTTAAAAAATTGGCAAAGAATGAGCAGTTTTTGACAATTAATGCCGGGCGCGGAAAGAAGGTTGTGCAAGAGGAAATTAGAAAAAAAGTTTTAGATTGGCTTACTAAGGAAAGTTTATAATTTAATAAATCCACTGTATTTTTATGGTTTCACAGTTTACTGAGGAAGCAAGCAATGAGCGAGACAGGCGTTATGCTTCAGTTAATAAGGTAATGAAAAATGTAAAATACGCCCGAGCTCAAGAACTTGTTTTTGATGCGCTGTTCTTAAATTTTTGGAAAAACAAAAAAGATCCAAAAGTTTTAGAGATTGGGGCGGGTTCTGGTTATGTTACTAATAATCTATTAAATGTGTTTCCAGAAATTAAGGTATGGTATGCCACTGATCCCTCAGAAGGAAGACTCCGAGCTATAAAAAAAGATATGTCTGTATTCAGGAGGCTTTTAGATAGGAGAATTAAATTAGTGACTGGCGATGCTCGCAAAATTTTAGATGAATTTAGTTCCCCCTCTAAAAAAGTTGATGTTGCTTTAAGCCACGCGGCTTTTCATCACATGGTTGAAATAAGTGAAAATAAAAAGCTTAACAGGAAAGCTTCACATAACTATCAGCAGTCAGTCATCAGGGGAATGGCGAATTGCTTAAAACCAGGGGGAAAACTTTTAATTGCCGATGTCCCTGCAAGTTTTTCTCATTTTAAGGGAAAAGTGTACTTTGACACTTATCATGAAGATTATCTTAAGCGAATATCGGATAGATTGGAATCTGGATTTACTAGCAGAATGCTAAGGTATAACCGGATATACAATATTATCCTAGAATCACTTTCAAAAGGATCTCCTGCTTTATCTAACCTCTCCAAATACTTCCCAAGTGAACTTAAAAAAATTTTATCAAATATCCCTCCTGGCCTAATATCCCCTAATATGCCATTTTCAGAAGTATTAGCCAAATTAGATACCATAAGTGAAGATTATTCTGTACAGCTTATCGAGGTAATAAACAGGTCTCTTGGGCCATTCAAATATGATGCGTCTGTTGGCTCAATAACTTTAGATGAAAAGAGATTTAAAGGGTTAATTAAATCTAAAAAAGTGGCGGAATATCCTTACGATGAGCGTTCTTTCTTTGATGATATTGTTTCGAGGTATTCAATCACTCCCCACATTGTTAGGTTTGCCGACCCAACTGAAATGTATAGATGGCTCCGCAATGCAGGTCTTTCTCACGTGTTTGTTGGCATTTTGCCAACCCCATGGAATTTCTCAAGGGATTACAAGGACATGATCCATTTTGTCCGAAATACTTTTGGTATTGCCACCAAAGAAGATGTTAAAAATGGGCTTCAAACAGAGTATCTTTCCGATAACGAACTTTATAATGTAATCAAAGAATATCTTGGTTTTACCTCACAGGGAAACATGCGCTGGGAACTTATGTATGCCTATGGCGAAAAGCCAGAAAAATAGTGGGCCCGACCTGACGGCTGTGGCCAGCCGGCACCCATCCTGCACTCGCTTCGCGAGGCAGGATTTGATTTTTATTTCAAGTGTTTGCAAAAGTATAGTGGGGCCGCCCAGATTTGTTCTCCGTATGCAAATGCAAAACGGATTTGAACTGGGGACCTCCAGCTCCCAAAGCTGGCATCATACCAACCTAGACCACGGCCCCAACCGGTCAAGTTTATTTTACTTACTCTATAAACTATATATTTATTTGCATTACCTAAAAATAGATGCCCCTCAATAACACTTTTCTTCTATTTCCTTAAAATGTAGAAAGGCATTTCATAGTCCTATCATTGTAGTGGTCATGGCAATTTCTGGTATCTCTCTTATCTTTTTCATTAAAAACTCATTCAAATTGTCAAGATCACGTGTTTCTGCTTTTATTAGGACATCATAGTCTCCATATACGTTGTAGGCCTCTTTGATTTCATCTATCTTCATTAGCCTCTCTACAACTTCTTTTTCTTTTCCAGTTTTTGTTGTTGCTAGGATAAATGCAGTAACCATATAAACCACCACCTCTAATTAGTGTTGTACATTTATATATCTTTTGCATAATATTATGTCCATTTGTTCAATTATTTTTATATTACTAAAATTTTTTATTGTTTTTAAACTTTTTAATAGAACTTTGCAGGTTTTATATAGTATTTACTGCCATTTTTTTTGGTTATTCTAAATTATCAATCAATTTTACAATTTGCAGCTTATTTTTGTTAGTTTATCTGAACATTTGTACAAAAATTTATATATAAATTAGTAAATATACTAATTAAAATGGAAATTGATTCAAAAGATAAGGCAATTTTAAATGAGCTTCAAAAAAACTGTAAGCAGTCCTCTAGGCAACTCAGTAAAAAGCTGGGGATCCCCGCTACAACAATCCACCAAAGAATTAAAAAACTTGAGAAAGAGGGTGTTTTGCTTGGGTATCATGCAGTTGTGGACCCAAAAAAAGTTGGATATAACTCGTCGGCAATTGTATTTATTCAGGTTGAGCACTTTGTTCCGTCCATAGTGAAGAAAAAAACAGACATGCCTCACCCATTAGAAGAACTTTCAAAACTTCCATATGTGCAGGAAGCATATGCGCTTACTGGGGAAGATGATCTGCTAATAAAGGTCATTGGGAAAGATGACCACGATATAGGCATGTTTGTCGTTGACAAGCTAAGGGATGTCCCTAGTATAAAACGAACAAGAACTGCTATGATTGTTTTTGAAGGCAAAAATACAAAACAAATCAAATTTTAATATAATGCCCCACCATAAACATGTAGGAGAATCTCAAATATAATCGCAACTATACTCATTAAAACTATGTGCTCTGGCTTAAACTTTATCCCCTTCTCTACATCTTCATAAGTTCTAAATATCCCACCGCCTGTTCCAGGCAAGCTTATCCTTTCTTTTTTTGCCATACCTAAATTATAAATTGGCGGCTTTTTAAATCTTTTGGAATGTTTCCATAAAATTTAAATAACCCGCCATGCTATACCACTCCAATTTACTGTCTAACATACCGTTAGCAGAGGGGGATAAATATGGCAAAAAATCCATTTGAAAATGCACTAGAACAATTAGAGAAAGCTCAGGACATTGAACCTATTGATTCTGTTGCTTATGAAATTATGAAACGTCCTCAAAGAATTTTGGAAGTTTCAATTCCTGTAAAAATGGACGGCGGTGGAACAAAAATCTTTACAGGTTACCGTGTCCAGCACAATGATGCTCGCGGGCCGTGTAAAGGTGGGATTAGATATCACCCAAATGTATCTATTGATGAAGTAAAGGCACTTGCAACTTGGATGACCATTAAATGTGCTACTGTAAATATCCCTTATGGAGGGGGCAAAGGCGGTGTTATCTGCGACCCAAAAGAAATGTCTGAGGGCGAGATTGAACGATTAAGCCGTGGTTATATGAGGCAAATCGCACATTACATTGGTCCAGATGTGGATGTCCCTGCACCTGACGTTTATACAACACCACAGATAATGGCGTGGATGGAAGACGAATACTCAAAAATAGTGGGGAAAGATACTCCTGAAGTAATAACTGGAAAACCAATCGATAAAGGCGGTTCAGAAGGGCGTGGGACTGCAACTGGTATGGGCGGCTCTTACATAATTAGGGAGGCCTCAAAAGAGCTTGGCTTAAACCCATCTGAATCTACCGTTGCAATCCAAGGTTTTGGAAATGCAGGTTCTGTTGCTGCCTCAATCCTTTCTAAAATGGGCTACAAAGTTGTTGCCGTAAGTGATTCACACGGCGGAATCTACAATAAAGACGGGCTTAACATTGATAGAGTACTTCAAGTAAAAAAAGAAAAGGGCAGAGTAAGTGAATATGATGGTCCATGTGAAAAGGTGAGCAATGAGGAACTTCTTGAGTTGCCTGTTGATATCCTAGTTCCAGCGGCGCTTGAAAATCAGATCACTAAGGATAACGCACCACATATAAAAGCAAAGCTTGTTGCAGAGCTTGCAAATGGCCCTACAACTCCAGAGGCAGATCAAATTTTACATGAGCAGGATGTCCTGGTTACTCCTGATATACTAACAAACGCGGGAGGAGTAACTGTTTCTTACTTTGAGTGGCTTCAAAACAAGAAAGGCGAACACTGGAGTGAGGAAGAAGTAAACAAGAAACTAGATGAGATTATGACTCCTGCATTCAGAGATGTGTATACAAAAGCAAAGGAGAAGCACATCCCAATGAGAACCGCAGCTTACATAATTGCAATGCACAGAGTTGCAGATGCTATCCTAAAGCGCGGATATTAAATCCACTATAGAGAGTACTAGCAAAGTACTCTCTCTTTTATTTTTTTTAAAATTCTAAGCTTTACCCAATATTCTTGTTACTTTAGTTCCACAATATGGGCAAACCCCAGTCCAGACCTTCATCCCGTTCTTCCAAACAACTTCGTGCCCATCTTTTATTGGGACCTTTTTTCTGCACTTAACGCAATACCCTTCGTACTCAGTCATTTTAATTTCCTCCAAATTTGCATATAAAAATCCTGCTTAAATAATTTTGTTTTTCTCCTCAGATTTATTTTCCATATGGAAATTAATTCTTACTGAGAAATGGATTTAATATACTCCGCGGCAGAAGTAGCTGCAATTGCTCCTTGCCCAACCGCAGTTGAAAGCTGCTTTAAGCTCCCAGAGGTGACATCTCCTGCTGCAAAAATTCCTGAAATGCTGGTTTGCATCTTTTCATCAACATTAATGTACCCCCTATCATCAACACTTGCCCCTATATCGCTTGCTATCTTGCTGTTTGGTATTAATCCAATTGAAACAAAAACGCCTTCTACTCCCAATCTCTTTTCTTCACTGGTTTTTAAGTTCTTAACTTTAATCCCTGTAACCTTCTCATCCCCTAAAACCTCAGTACACACAGAATCTAAAACTTGTTCAACATTGCTTTTCTTTAACATATCAATCAATATCTTTTCTGCCCTGTATTCTTGCCTTCTATGGACTAGGTAAACTTTCTCAGCTAAATTATCCATATACAAAGCATATTGTAATGCAGTGTTTCCGCCGCCAATTACTACAACTTTTTTCCCTTTAAAAAAATACCCATCACAAACTGCACAATAACTTACGCCTCTTCCTGAAAACTTTTTTTCTCCCGGGACATCCAAATGTCTGTGTTCTGCACCCGTTGCAATAATTATTGCTTTTGTTGAATATTTCCCATTTGAGGTAGTAATCTTCTTGGTTTCTGCATTAATCTCTTTTACTTCTTCTGTTCTAATATCAACATTATACTTCTTAACCTGCTCTTGAAATTTCATCGCAAGCTCCGGACCTCGTATGCTTACAAAACCAGGGTAGTTTTCAATGACATCCGTAAGCATCAACTGCCCCCCAAATCCTTTCCCATCTAAAAGCAATGTCTTTAGTTCTTGCCTTCCTGCATAAATCGCGGCGGCCGCGCCAGCTGCGCCTGCACCAATTATAACAACATCAAACTCTTCTGTCATAAAGTCCTATAAAGTATTACAAGTTTAAAAAAGTTACCTCTCAAAAATTTTAAATAGTGGGAAGCATACAATTACCTTGCTAAAATGACCAGAAGGGATTGCCTTCACATTTGAGAAGATTTCTTTTAGCTTTGCTTTTGTAAAAAGTTTAAAAGTGAGCGAAAGCTATAACTCTTGCAAAAAACTTTTTGGACAAATGCAAGCACTTGTCCAATGCAAGGAAAAGTTTGGCCCGGGTGGGCTAACGGTTATGCTGGGAGACTGTGGCAACCCTAAATTCATGGGGTTGCAGATATCTCTCGACACGGGTTCGACTCCCGTCCCGGGCCCTAACAAAAATGACCTTTGAAACACCTCGCGGAACTCGTGACTTTGGCCCAGAGGCAATGGCCAAGAGAAACTGGGTTCTAAACAAAATAAGAGAAGTTTACGAACGCTTTGGTTACAGGCCCTTGGAAACTCCTGCATTTGAGTCAATGGAAGTCCTTGGCGCGAAATCAAGTGGCGGTGAGTCAGTTGTTAAAGAGGTTTTTCAGTTCAAGGACCGAGGTGACAGGTTAATGGGTTTGCGTTTTGACCTGACTGTTCCAATGGCAAGGTTTGTTGCCAACAACCCTCAAATCCCAAAGCCATTTAAAAGATATCAAATTGGCAGGGTTTGGCGTTATGAAGAACCTCAAGCAGGCCGCTTCCGTGAATTTTGGCAGGCAGATGTTGACGTAATTGGCTCAAGTGAGCCAGAATCAAACGCTGATCCTCTTGCTGCTGTGATTTCTGCATTAAAGGAACTTGGCTTCAAGGACTTTGTTGTAAAGGTAAACTCTCGCGAGCTTATGGAAGAACTTGCAAACTGGTGCGGAATTGAAAGAAAGCGCGCAGTTGAGCTATTCAGAATAGTTGACAAAATAGAAAAGCAAGGTGAAAAAGCAGTAATTGAAGAATTAAAGGAAAAAGGATTTCAAGAAGCAGAAAAGTTTTTAGGCTTGCTTCAACAAGAAGGAAGCCCTGAGGAAATTCTTGAAAAAGTTAAGGACAAGGTAAAAAGAAATGAAGCAATTTCAAACTTAAAAGAATTTTTTGAAGTGGCAAAGGACTTTGGAATTTATAATTATCTCACTCTTGACTTAAGCTTGGCGCGTGGGTTGGATTACTACACTGACATTGTATATGAAATAAAAGTCAAGGGAATGGAAAAATACGGCTCTGTTGCTGGCGGCGGTAGGTATGACAATTTAATTGGACTTTACGGAAAGGAAAGTTTGCCAGCAGTTGGAATTTCGATTGGCGTCGAGCGTGTGATTGAAATTTTAGAAGAGAAAAAAATGTTTCCGGAATTAAATTCAATAAAAGTGCTTGTCATCCCAATTGGTGAGGGCGCAAGAAGATATGCTTTTAAACTAGCTCAAAAGCTTAGGGCGAGCAAGATTAACACAGATGTTGATTTAATGAGGCGCGGGCCAAGCAAGTTATTGAACTATGCAAGTTCATTGAAAATTCCATACTGTGTAATCATCGGTGAAAAGGAAATTAAGGAAGGCAAGGTTACGCTGCGGGATATGAAAAGTGGTGAGCAGAAATTGGTTAGTGAGGGGGAATTGCTAAAAATTTTATCTTAGCTCAATACCCCTCTAATCTTGTCCCCATACTTAATCGCTCGAGTAATTGCTTTCCCCATTTTTGATTTCTTTCTAAGCCTAATTTCTGTGCTCTTTCCTAACTTTGTCTTAAACAAAAAGTTTCTTCCGGCATAAGCCGTTATGTTTTTCTTTTGTGCCCTCTCCCCAAAGTTTAAAATAAATTCTGTTTTTGATTCTGAAATTTCAGGTATTACTTCTTCTGGTGCTTCTTTTAATGGCATTATCACTGTCTCTTCTCCAAATGTGTAAATTTCATATTCAATTTTGCCAGTTTCAAAGTCGCGGACTTCAACAACCGGGCGGGCCAAATCTGCCTCCATCATCCCTGCGGGCACTTTAACAGTCATCTTTGTTTCATAGACTTTCCTAATTTCAGCGTCCTTTATGAAAATTACAGTGTCAACTATTAGAGGAATCTGCCCAAGCTCCATTCGGCTCACTAATCTTTGCAAGGCATCCAAAGGTGATGAAGCGTGAGTCACTCCTATCATTCCAACGCCGGCAAGCCTCATGTCTGCAAAAACCTGAAAGTCATTTGTTTTTCTAACTTCGTCATAGACCGTGAAGTCAGGTCTAACCAAAAGCAAGACATCTGCTGTTTTTGTCATCGAGCCCTCAAGTGGGCTGTACTGCGTTATCTCTTTCCCAACCTGTAAATCACGAGGGCTTTCCATTGTCTTAACAATTGCATTTTTTTCTTCTCTGTAAAATTCTGCAAGCGCGGCGGCAAAACTTGATTTTCCAGCTCCGGGCGGACCGCAAATAAATACGCCTTCTGCTTTTTTCCTAAGGCGGCTCATTAACTTTTCAGAGAGTTTGTAGTCATCTAGGGTAACCTTTGCAATTGGCCTAACAATTGTTATCTCAGTTGCATCCGAAAATGGCGGCTCTGCAATTGCTATTCTGTAGTTTCCTATCTGAACCACAGTTGCCCCTTTCATACTTATTTCTATGCTCTGGTTTTTTCTTCCGTAGTTAATTATCTCTTTGACGTAATCTCTTAGTTCTTTCTCAGTTGTTGGTTTTTCTGAAAGTTTAACCAATCGCACTTTTCCCGGCTTGCCTTTTTTGGCCATTGGAGGCACATCAAGTTTTAAATGAACCGACATTGTTTCACCATCAAAAAAGTTTTCAATTGAGAGTTTTTCTTTTGGTTTAACTTCAATATGTTCGCATTTAATCCCTCTTGCTCTTGCTGCTAAATATTGGACATAGTCACTTGTTAAAAGGGTTGCATCTAATTTTGTGGCAACATCTCTAATAAGCGCATCAATTGCTCCAAACCTTGCTGCCTTTATTTCCTCCGGCGTTGGAAGTTTTCCATAAAAAGTTAGTTTTATCTTGCCCTTCTTTTCAAGTTCTTTTAGTTTGGAAAGCTCTTCCAGCCCTTCAAATCCTATCGGCCTTTTTTTGTTTGCCTGGTTTTCAAGTTCAGACAAAACTGCTTCTAAAATAATAACCTCTCCCCCTATCTCTCCTGTTTCAATTAGTTTTGACACTTGTCCGTTCACAATAACAGATGTGTCTGGAACAATCCGCTCATTTTTTTTATTTCTTGCCATTCTCACCTATGCGAACCTTTTAATATCTGCACTTATTAATTTTTTTATATGATTGAATTGGCTAAACTTGCAAAATTAAAGCAAGAATATAAAGAGAAAGTTGTCTCCGCATTATTTGCGGCAAGATTTAAGGGTGCGTCTGTGCGCACCGGCGTGCTTTATAAGTTTTCATCTGGCCTTTTGCTTAGGGTCGCCTCGCTTCTAACTTTTGAAGAAGAGGAAGAGGTTGTTAAAAAAATTTTTGTAATTCTTCGGGAGTCAAACTCAAGCATACAAAATTTTACATTTAACTCTGTTCTGGAAGTTTCAAAGCATATGGAGCGAGCCGGCCTGTTTATCCCTGAAAAAGACGAACTTTGGGCAATTACAAACAAGCGGTGGGACTACGAGGTTTACGAATACAAAGATGGAAAAATTGTGCTTATGGGTCTGGATGTTTTAATTGAAGGCATACAAAAGTATTACAACAAAAGGGACAAGCGTTCGCGTGAACTTCGGGATCTTCTCAGGCATTATCGAGTAATCTAAGCGCCAAACCTCTGTTGTTGTGGTGGCAATTCTAAGTGAATTAAAACATCGGCAAAGTCAGGGCTATGCTTCAATAAATCTGTTGCAGTTATTATCCCCACAAGTTCGCCATCTTCTGCAATAACTGGAAGCTTTTTAATCTCATACTTTGTCATGGCTTCGGCGGCTTCTTGAAGGTCTGCCTCTGGTTCTATCGTTATTAGTTTTGCCCTCATTATATCTTCCACTTTTGTTTTTTTCAGGTCGAGTTCCTTTGCAACTGCCTTGTACAAAATGTCTGTTCCAGTTATTATTCCAATCGCTTCATCTTTCTTGACAACTACTAAACTGCCAATCCTATTTTTTTCCATTGTTTTAGCAGCTACAAGCAAATTAGCTCCTGCATCTATAACTTTCACATCCCTTACCATAACATCTTTAACTTGAGTCATACGCTAACTTTAAATAGCATCCTTTTTAATATTTGCTCTTAATAATGGCTATGAAAATTGGGCAAGCAATTAGGACTGCATTTAATCTCTACTTAAACAATCCCATTATTATACTTCCATTTCTATTACTTGGCATTTTCCGTTCTTTTTTAAATATTGTCATTCTGACCAGTTTCAATATTCACGTACCGTCTACTAATTTTTTTAAGATGCCCCTTCTTTTGTCTAATGTAAATACAATGTCCGAACTATCAAAGTTATTATTTAACTTTCTTTTGTTACTGCTACTTATCTCAATTCTAATAATCATCCTTAATTCTTTTGTAGAAGCGTATGCAATTGGAGTTGCAAAAAAATTAACTTCAAAAAAACTATCTTTTTCCTTTAAACTTCCTGCTATTGTTAATGGGCTACAAATCTTTGTAAAAAAACTAATAATCCTGGGGTTAGCGCTTATTGGGGGCGTTATATTATTATTCCCGTTAGTTATCCTCTTTGGCTTGGCGGGTGTTGTTCTATCATCTATACTGTTTTTAATTTATGTTTTAATACTGTTGGTAATTGAATTATTTGCAAGTCAAAGTATTGTTATTGATAAAGTAAACGCATGGAAAGGAATTGTAAATAGTTATCATTTTGTAAAAAAGAACCTTGAAGGAGTAGCTGTCCTTATATTGTTTTTCTTAGTTTTATACGGGGGAGTACTAATAATTAAAGCGGCTGCATTTGCGTTGGGTGTTTACTTACTCAATGGTTTTCCTTTACTCCTCTATAAACAAGGGATCAACATTATATTATACTCAATTGTCCTACTGCCTTTCATCGTTATATTAAAAACAACTTACTTTATCAAAAATAAATAAAACTGCCATTTAGAGTGCTTCTAAAAGTTATTTGGTGTCGTCAGCCCGCCCATCATTCTACATGTCCTTTCGGATTCAGCTCGATGTCGGTACTTCATTCGACAATATATACTGTTAACCTAATATTATAAAAACGTATCTACCACACTTGCTGCTTGGCAAAAGTCTTTATCATTTCTTCTTGGTCTCTTTTCTTTTCTTAAATCCTAGATATGGAAATGGCGAAATTACGCTTGAGGCAATATTCTCAAGATGCGCAGAAACCCTTCTAAAGTACCTTGTAAATAGGGCATAAGTTATTGCATCTCGTTTCCTCAGTTTTGGATCCTTGTCAATCTTTATTAAAAGGCCATCTGTGTCTTTTCTAAATTTCTTATTCATTTCCATAACCTTTTCTGCCTTTTCCTTATCATTATTTACAAATGCACCTATTGTGAGTTCAAACATTTGCATAAGTGTTTTGTAATACCGCCTCATCACTTTTATATACCCTTCATCCCTAAGGTCTACTGGATTTAGCAAAGTTATTTTTGCTAGGTCTTTTGTGTAGTCCCCTAATCTTTCTAAATCAATCATCAAACTTGTCAAAACAAGAGATGATTTTACATCTGGCGCTGAATTATCAGCTAAATATTCCAATATAAAACTCCTTGCTTCTTGTTCATATTTATTTACTGCTTGATCTTCCTTTGATATCACTTTTATTATGTTCTTTCCTTCTTTTGGCATTCTAAATGAGAACTTATAAAGCAAAGAATTACATGTCTCATTAAACATCATCTGATCTCTTTTTAGCATCTCAATTGCATCTTTGTATGCCTTATCTAAAACTGGCCTTTTGTGATATATGTCTGAAACTTCCTTAAATGTGCTTGTAGGTCGTTTCTTCCATATTCTGTACATCTCCCAATACTCTCGGATTTTCTTTTTTGTTTTTTCAAACATTTTTATCACCATCTTTTCTTGTTTTTTATTTATATACTTCCCCCTGTAATCATCTCAATTAATTTTATCAAATATCCTTCTATCAGCAAATAGCTAACACCAATGTTTACCGCTGAATAAAAAGCAATTTTATGCATTGGAATTTTTCCAAACAATGCAACACCTCTAATCAAGTTATAAATTATCAAAGCAATAACTGAAAAGTTCAGTAATTGGGCCTCGCTTGACCCAAATAAAAATGAAATGGCACCAATTAAACTTAAAATTATGGATGACACAACTAAATCCATAACTGTTTTATCGGGCATCATAAGTGGGACCATCATAAATGGAATTGTTCCAAGAATAATCCCTCCAATTGGGCCAAACGCAATACCGCCTGCTATTATCATTGGTATGTGATAACTAAAGCCATAATCGGCAGACCTGCAAATTAAACACCAAAATATCGATATTAATAAAAATAAAAACCAAAATATCCCTCCGCCTATTGCATATGCTGGTATTAAAATTATTGGCAAAAGTAATAGCAATTGTTGTTGCTTGTTCTTTCCGCTGATCTTTCTGATTATTATCTCAATTGTTTGTGCAGCGTACAATAGTATCACGGCCCAAAGCAGATATATTTCCATTCTTAATTAGTCATGTTTATCAAGCTAGTTTTTAAATTATTTCATAAAAACCAAATAAGAATGCTTTTAATCAATCATCGGTGGTATACCTAGCTCGTTAATCAAATCGGTATTCAACACTAGAAACTCTCCATAACATGCTTGCTTCTCTCTCTTCTCAGCTCTTTTTACAACTTCTTCAACCTGGTTTATTAGTTCTTCTTTGACTTCTCTGCTTTCACTAGTGGCCTCAATTGCATCCTCAACCCTTCCACATAGCCTAACAACTTCTCTCCAGTTTTCTTTGTCAATTGCATCTTGCAAGTGAACTCTGATATTTGTTAAAAAGTACCTTGCTTCGTGTTCTGTTGTCATACTCTTTCTATGTCTCTAA
>JALTGF010000180.1 GCA_027077325.1 archaeon | reverse complement strand
AGAGCTGGCAAGTTATGCACCCTCTTCCATACAATGAGCCCATCACCGAAGACGTGTATGGTAAGCTGTTTAAGGATGTTGGCCGTAATGAAGAAGGTGTTCAGAGTTATTTTTCGGCTCGAGCAGCACGCCTGGGAGAGTCTCCTGTGTTGGCTTTTGATTCAACCACAATCTCGACCTACTCTGAAAACCGGTCAGAGGCACGGCGGGGATTCAACAAAGATGGCGATGGACTCAACACGATCAAACTTTTGACCCTATATTCCGTGAAGGCTCAGGAGCCGATGGCTTTCTCCAAGCAACCCGGCAATATCCCGGATGTCATATCCATTGAAAACACGCTGGCACAACTCAAATGTCTTAATTTGAAAAAACCTTTGATCGTCACCGATAACGGCTACTACAGCCAGAAAAACATGATGGAATTCGCCCTGCGCAATGTGAAATTTCTGACCCTGGTGGATCCGAATATTGTCTGGGTCCGCAAGACGATTGACAAACTTAGTGCAACAATCGCCGGCATGTCCAGTACTTGTCCATTTGATCCGTCTATTTGCGGAGCAACATCACTTAGAATGCACAAATTTGTCCGGGTACGTCAACGATCACGCAACGACAAGGTCGCAGGAGAAAAAGAAACGATTTTACGCCGCCTGTATGTGCATGTTTACTATTCTCCTGACAACGAGGCCAAGAAAGAACTATCCTTCCGCAGGGATCTGCTTGAGCTGAAGGCGCAAATAGAAGAAGGAACAAACGAGTTCACAGAGCCAGCGCAAAAGAAAATAGAAAAGTACCTGATTTGTTCAAAAAGAGGACGTGGAAAACGGCTGAAAGTTGGGTTTAACGATGAAGCTATTGCCGAAGCAAAAAAGTACTTTGGCTATTTTGCCCTCGTCAGCAACCAATCTATGGACACATTTACAGCACTTGAAAACTATCGGCTGCGAGAAAAAGTTGAAGAACTTTTCGCTGTGCAAAAAGGGAGCCTTGACGGTGCACGACCACGTACTTGGTACCCGGACAATCTACGCGGAAGACAATTTGTTCAATTTATCTCGCTGGGCTATTATTGTTTTCTGATAAAAAAAATAAAGCAAGTGCAAGCCAAGCTCAGAAAGAAAGAGCCAGGGAAAACCAAATCACTCCTTAAGCTTGAAAAGAAACTGAAAAACTGGATTGCCCAGCGATCTCTCACCCAAATCCTGGATTGGCTCGACTGTATTGAAACCACAAATGTACAGACTGTCATGGGCGATTATCGATGGTCCACCGAATCAGTGGCCAGAGACAAACTGTTCTTGGAGTACTTGGGAGTAGGGACTTAATAGTGTGCGCTTTATACGACTTTCAGGATAGTATAACATTTTCAGTGATTAAAGACAATCAGAAACGGTGTTTTTCAACAGGCTGTTAAATTTTGACTTATCTCTTGACTTTAAATATTAAATGTTTAAAAATATTAGTAGTTTAATTAATTATTGCGGAGGTCTTCATGATTTTTCCACTTGATGCTTTGAATAAAATTTTAAGCAGTATTAATCCTATCGGTAAAGAAAAAGTCTCTATTTTTGAAGCCGATAACAGGGTCGTAGCGGATTATATCTATTCATCCTTAGATTTGCCGCCTGAGGATAATTCAGCTATGGACGGATATGCAGTTAGATTTGAGGATGTAAAAAATATTCCTGCAAAGCTAAAGCTCAAAGGTGTTATAAAAGCCGGTGATTCGGTTGGCGATTTAAGCGTTAAAGAGGGTGAGTGTTACAGAATTATGACCGGTGCGTTTATACCTTCCGGCTCTGACTGCGTTGTTGAGTTTGAGGCAGCAGATGAAAAAGACGGGATTGTTGAGATTCTGAAATCCAAGAAAAGG
>JALTGF010000179.1 GCA_027077325.1 archaeon | reverse complement strand
TGATTAATAATGAGATGAATAGTCGAGTAGGTAAAGGGGAATTACACCCCTAAACCTCTCACAGAACCGTGCGTGAACGTCTCCGCTCACACGGCTCTTCCAGATTAAACAGCGAAATAAATACTACGGTTTCCAACCACAAAGCCAATGCACAAACAGATAAGGATAGCTGTCAGCTATTTTTCTTAACCATTTTCGTGCTTTATAGTATGAATTGCGAAAACGTTTGTATTTATTTCTTGCCCATTTCACAAGGCGGTTGTTCAGCACTCGGAAAACATAAGCTAATTCTGACTTGCGAAATTTACCGTAATAATTTATCCAGCCTCGTATTTTTAGGTTTAAGTGTTGAATATTTCCAAGCTCAAAAATGGATTTTGTAACGAAACGATGAAGTTTCATCTCTCGTATTGTTTTCCATATTTTCACTCGACTTTTGGCACTTATTCCAAGACGAAAACCTGTGATAAATTTTCCTGTTCGGGTTTTTACCTGAAAGGGTTTGAATGTAAATCCCAAGAAATCAAAACTTTTATGTTTCGGTTCGTAAAGTAACTTTTTCTTATAGTTACGCTTACAGTAAACGATTTTTGTCTTATCGGGGTGCAATTCTAATCTGCACGCTATCATTCGTTTGCGTATCATATCTAAAACATAATTCGCTTGTTTTTCTGAATGACAATGAACGACAATATCATCTGCATAACGCTCATAAGATAATTCAGGAAACAGTTTTTCAAACCACATATCAAATGTTACATGCAAAAACAGATTGGCAAGTAACGGACTTATGACTCCGCCTTGCGGTGTGCCTTTTATCCGCTGTTCTTCCTTTCCATTTTCTTTTATTACAGGCACTTTTAACCAACGTTTCACATAAAATATATGATAATTTACATCGGTGTAATGCCTTAATGCACGTATCATGAGACCCCAGTCAATATTATCAAAGAAACCCTTAATATCCAAATCAATAGCCCACTTGTATCGCTGACAATTTTTTCTGCACTGCTTTAAAGCATCGTGTGCAGATTTATTTGGGCGATATGCAAAACTGTTTTTGCTAAAAATAGGTTCTAAAATTTGTTCAAGTTCTTCCCTAATAACCATTTGGGCTACTCGGTCTGTTACTGTCGGGATTCCAAGTTTACGGACTTTGCCGTCATCTTTCGGAATTTCCTTTTCTCTTACCGAAGGGGGAAAGTAACTTCCACTTGCAAGCCTGTTCCATACAGGATACAAATATTTTGCAGGTTTGCTTTCGATTTCATCAATAGTAATTTTATCAATTCCATGACTTCCTCCGTTACTTTTTACCTTTTTCCATGCTGACCATACCTGCTCTTTTGAAATAGATATTGTCTTTGTTTTCTCAAATAAATTCATTCTTTCAAAAACGTTTGTTTTAAAGTTGATAAATAATTAAAAACTAATCTGCCAAAGTCCTTCGCTCCATTTCTATTACAGAAACTTCAACGCTACTACGACTTTGTCCGCCCCTACTCTGTTTGCTACGTTCTGCCTCATTGGTCTGCATCTCAGCCTAACAACTTGTGCTTTTTCGCTTGGCTCGTTTACGGCTCAAAAGGAGTTCAACAGTTCGCTCGTTCATCTCATACAATTTAAGTTCAATTCGTAAACTTTTCTAATCCAATTACAAAGTAGGTTCTCCTGTTCCTTAATCAAGCCCAGATAATGCTCATGCCGTCTATATGCCGAATGCCGTATAGACAGTAATCAAGTCGTCTTCTATACTTTTATCTCGCAGGGCAACCGAACCCTTATGATTTTGACATTAATGGTTGTTATTCACGACACCTCATCAACGGTTCACGTTTATTCATCTTCATTATCCACACCTGACATAATCCGAAAAATAAATTTCGT
>JALTGF010000178.1 GCA_027077325.1 archaeon | reverse complement strand
GAAATATGGTTATCCCTCACGAAGCGAAGCAGAAGAGGGGTTGATTTCAAAACTGGTACTTCACAAGTTTCCAAGTGAGCAAATAGCTGAAATTATGAACAATGCTAAAATCGGCAAGTGGCAAGAAGAAAAAAAACATTATAAGGAAACACAAATCAAAGCAGCAAAGAAATGGATCTCTGAAAATAATGTTGAATTAGAGAATAAATTAAATTTAATTAAAAAAGCAATAACAAACTTTACTGATTATTTGGAAATGGCAGACAGGTTTTTGGAAGTGCAACCAATTTATTATGACAAAGCAAAAATTTGGTGGGCTTGGAACTGGAAAGAAAGCAAGTGGGAAATTGTTGATGAAACTGATATTATGAACTTAGTGGATAAGTACGCAAAAATCCAAGGAAGTGTAAACAGCACAACAAGAGACAAAATCAAAGAAGCATTAAAAAGACGAGCGCGACTAAATGTACCTGATCCATTTAAAGACACTTGGGTGCAATTTAAGGATGTTATTATTGATGTTGAGAGTGATGAAATTATCAAAGCAGAACCGAAGTACTTTACTGCAAACCCAGTGCCATGGAAACTCGGCGACAGCACAGAAACACCAATAATGGACAGAATCTTTGAAGAGTGGGTGGGAAAAGATTATGTTCAGACCCTCTATGAGATTATAGCATTTTCAACAATTCCAAAGTACTTCATACACCGCTTTTTCATCTTGACTGGAAGTGGAAGCAACGGCAAGACCTCATTCTTAAAACTTCTAACTAAATTCTTAGGAACAGACAACATTGCGACAACAGATCTATTCAAATTATTAAAAAGCAGATTTGAAACCGCAAAATTATATAGGAAACTGGCTTGTGTTATGGGCGAAACCAACTTCTCAACATTAACCAACACAGGGCTATTAAAACAACTTACTGGGGAAGATATAATGGGTTATGAATTCAAAGGAAAAAATCCATTTGATGCTTACAACTATGCAAAATTGATTATAGCCACCAATACATTACCTATGACAACCGACAAAACACGCGGTTTCTACCGCAGGCCATTAATTATTGAATTCCCAAATGAGTTTACCGAGGAAAAAGATATTTTAGGGGAAATACCCGACGAGGAATATAAAAATTTAGCAAGGAAATGTGTTGTTTTGCTTAAAAAACTCTGGAAAGAACGCAAATTTACAAACGAGGGCACAATAGAGGATAGAATGCGAAAATATGAAGAGAAAAGCAATCCTTTAACTTTATTTATTTCACTATATTGTGAAAAAGATGTTAATGCAAGTATACCATTTTCCGACTTTTACGAGCAATATACTGCATTCTTAACTGAACGAGGGTATAGAATTCAATCAGCTAAAGAGGTTGGGACTAAATTAAAGTATGAGGGTTTTGATAACAAATCTATGAACACAAAAGATGAATTTGGAAACAAAACTACCTATAAAGCCATTTTAGGACTAAAATTTAATGATAACAATAATACCGATAATACCGATAATACCGATAGTTCTACTCGTTTTCCGTATAGGAAACTAAGTGGAACAACCTATATTATCGGTAATACCGATATTACTTTAGATAAGTATAGCGATTCTCCAGTGGAAATGAACGCCGAAAAAAATACTAAACTTGCCGATGTTGGCGCAGATATACCCACAGCACACCATAATGATAAACTCTCCAGTGGAAATGAAGGTAAAAACTTAATTTTTGACTCCGCCACAGAACATTCTCTCCTTGAAAAACTACGGGCAGATTTCAGGGAAAGTGGCGAACTTTATCTTGCCGAAGTCAAAGACAAACTTTTCTGGCTCACGGACGACGAGATAAACTACCTCGTTGAAAAGCTTAAAGAAAACGGCGAGCTCTTTGAAA
>JALTGF010000177.1 GCA_027077325.1 archaeon | reverse complement strand
CCAGGTTGGTTTTACCGTGATATGTTCAGAAAGCTTGGTCGGTTTATAATTACTTTTCCAATTTTCAGCCCAGTTTTCTTCTTCAAGGTTGGCAAGTTCAGCTGTGATATGGTGTTGGTCTGTAAATGTGGAGAGGAGCGTATCCAACGTTTGGCGTTTGGCAGGGTAGGCAGCATCTTTTTCAAGGTAACAAATAATATGCTCTTTTCCTGAAATGGTTTCTGTTTGCACGCCTGATTCGGTGAGGGTTGTAAGTTGATGAATAATCTGTTCAGACTCGTCTTGGTTGCAGGAAATGGTAATCTGTAACCAATTGCGTCTTGGGCGATGTTGAAAGTTTGCGGTGGTCATCGTAGGGGGTGTACCTTGTGGAAATATTTAAGCTATAATAGTTTTATCGATAAATAAGGCAATGCAAAATAAAATGAATGAACAAGAATTAAGGAAAATTTTGTTAAAAGTGCAAGGGGGAGACTGTGCCGTCGAAGAGGCTGTTCATTCCCTCGCTTCTTGTAGTAAGGATGAATTAAGTTATGCCTGTCTTGATCATGGACGAACTGAGCGTACAGGGCGACCAGAAGTTATTTTTGGTGAGGGAAAAACAGCGGAGCAGTTGGTTGCAATTTTCTCCAAGATGCTCGTGCAAGGTGGGCTTGTTCTTGCCACTCGAGTGTCGCTGGAGAAGGCTGATGCTGTTCTCGCAGTTTGTAAAGATGTTGAGTACCACACTGATGCCAGAATGCTTGTGGCTTGTGAACAGCAGCTTTTGAAAGATAATGAAAGATGTGTGAAAATAATTTCAGCAGGAACAAGTGATTTGCAGGTTGCGGAAGAGGCTAAGGTTACCGCGCAGGTTTTGGGTAATAGAGTTGACCTATATAATGATATAGGTGTGGCAGGGATTCATCGAATGATGCATCGGCTTGATGAGATTAGGGCCGCAGATGTACTTATTGTTGTGGCAGGGATGGAAGGAGCATTACCGTCGGTGGTCGCAGGGCTGGTGCGTTCCCCGGTAATTGCCGTACCTACAAGTGTGGGTTATGGAACAGGTTTTGGTGGCATTGCGGCGTTGCTTGGGATGCTCAATAGTTGCTCGCCAGGAATTGCTGTGGTGAATATTGATAATGGTTTTGGGGCGGCGTGTATGGCGGATGCAATTTTAAAAGTAGGTGTGTCACAAGATTATAAAAAATAAGAACCACGTAGAAATGGCAGTTTAGGTAAAAAGGAGAAATAAGTATAAAATAAGTATTGCCAAGGTGAAGTGATTTCACTATGTTGTCGTCTCTTTCGCAGGGGACATATCAAAAACGAGTGTCTAGCAGTTGTGAAGGATGAAAAAAAGAAATAATTAAACATTGACTTAGTTACAAGGACGTGGTTAATTGTTTCGCTCGCTAAGCAATAAGCTTAGTATCTGGCTTCGTGCTAGATAACGATCTTTGAAAACTGAATAGTAGTAGAACAATACTTGAAAAGCCCTTCCTTAATCCTTTTACAAAGGGGAATAAGGAACGGTAAAGAAACACTTTGTAATTATTCTTTCGAATAACCATGATTAAATAATCTGGTTTTATATTTTAAACTGGAGAGTTTGATCCTGGCTCAGATTGAACGCTGGCGGCGTGCTTAACACATGCAAGTCGAACGAGAACGGTTTCCTTCGGGGAACTTATTAAAGTGGCGCACGGGTGAGTAACGCGTAAATAATCTACCTTTAAGACTGGGATAACGGAGCGAAAGTTCCCCTAATACCGGATACGCTCTTTTTAACACAAGTTAGAAAGAAGAAAGATGGCCTCTCCTTGGAAGCTATTACTTATTGATGAGTTTGCGTACCATTAGCTAGTTGGTGGGGTAAAAGCCTACCAAGGCAACGATGGTTAGCGGGTCTGAGAGGATGATCCGC
>JALTGF010000176.1 GCA_027077325.1 archaeon | reverse complement strand
GTTGGATGGGATAACTCTCTTAATGAGGTATAGAGTAACAAAAATTCCAAGTACCTTTCCAAGAAAGGGCTATATGAATTTTGTATATTGGGGGTTAACCGAAATAATGCCTAGGTGGTTGGACCATGAAAAACTACATTAGGATTATAAAAAATGTTGAACGGCTTGGAGAAAGATATCGTAGAAAATATCTTGGCTTATATAACAAAGAAAAGTTGCAAAATAATTGGTGGGATGCCCTAAAATTTTTCTTCAAACATTCGTTTATGAGAGGAAGGCGAGATGAATTATCTAACGAGTACTGTAGTTTTACTATTAAAACCTTGGAAGATTATTTTTCCATATCCGATGGAGATTTGGACGCATCCTATGAGAAGCTTAAAAAGCAGAAGGAATATTTTGATAAAAGATGTATTTGGGAGTTCAAAAATAATAAAAATATTAGAAATAGCATTAAACATCAAGATTTCATGAGTGAAGTAGCAGAAAAAAATCCAATTGTAAAACTCTTAATTACTCCAAAAGATGAAAAGAAATTGTTTTTAGGCAATGATGAAGATATAATGATGGTTTTAGATGTTTTAAAACTCATTTCGGATGATGATAAGAAGAATATTTACAACTATCTAAGAGATACGATTATCAATTCTGGGGTTAAAGCAGCGTATAAAGAATTGACAAAAATAAGAGCTGTGGGAGATAAAATTGCCACTTTCATCATTAGAGATATTGGACTGATAACTCCAGAAATAAAAATAACATACGAGGATTCCAAATGGGCATTCCCTGTAGATACTTGGGTAATTAAAATTGCCCATAAGTTAGATTGTAATAGCAAAGATATTAAAAATATTAAAAACTGTCTGATCGAGAAATGCAAGGAATTCAAAATAGATCCGTTAAAGTTTGCAGCAGGGCTATGGTTCTTAGGTTTCCATTCGCTTGATATATTACTAGAAGACTGCCTAGGAGAGATAGAAATTGAAGATTTTACTTCAGCTAACATATTTGAATAGCATCAGGGTTATGCAGAATTAATCGATACCCTAGTAAATCATCTACAAATGATCAAATCAGCGTGACCTCTCCCCCAACAACGCCCTGAACGTTCTCTATGTTTCCCAAAATATCTTCGATCTTTTCGGTTATTCCACCCTCATCTTTAACTATAACACGAACAATAAGAGCCTTTAACCCGAAGGCTATGGGTTCCTCGCTGAAATTGTTTATCTTCGCAATGCCATTCAATTTTTCTTCAACTTCTTTTTTCATTTTTTCCAGATCAACATCCACGCCCGAGGGCATGATTTTGTAGGTTACAAGAACATCGCCCATTTAAATCACCTCACGGCCCTTCAAACCCGCAGTTGGGGCATTTGTAGGGTATGCTCTGCTCCCTGCATCTACCGCATCTGCCTATGGGCGTACCGCAGTTGGGACACAGGAATACCACGGATCCCTCGTCCAGTCCACGTCCGCAGGACACACAGAATTCAACTTCTTTGCTCTCTTCGTTCATGAGAGGGGATATACGCCTGCAGTTTAAAAAAATTGTGATTATCTTTACTTACTCACAGGCAAAGATTTAATAATCGGAAAACATAACAAATTAGGAATGACACCTTTAATGGATCAATACTATCGAATAAAGTCGCAATACAAAGATAAAATCCTCTTTTTCCGCGTGGGCGATTTTTACGAAACCTTCGATAAGGATGCAAAGTTGGTATCCAAGGAATTGAACATCGTGCTCACCCGTCGCAGCAAGGATGAGCCGGTGCCCATGGCAGGGATTCCCTATCATGCTCTGGACGCCTATCTTTCCCGACTGGTGAAGAAGGGTTACGAAGTGGCCATATGTGAGCAGTTGGAAGATCCGAAGAAGGCGAAGGGTCTGGTTAAAAGAGATGTGGTTCGCATCG
>JALTGF010000175.1 GCA_027077325.1 archaeon | reverse complement strand
ACAGCATCAGACCCTGCTCCTTCATCGGGCATAAAGCAAGTGCAAGTCATCATCAGCAATGGGAGCCAAAATTTTTATGCTATCGCAAATGGAACAACAAACTGGAACTATGTGTTTGACCCGTCTGGTATCTTCAATCCAGGTGAGGGAATATATAATGTAACCTCTCTTGCAGTAGATAATGTAGAAAATATTGAAAACTCATCCTCGCAAATCACAATAATTTATGACAAAACGCCACCAACAATAATTTTAAATTCTCCAGCAAATGGCACGCTCACAAACAATAACTTGACCTTGTTTAACTTTTCATTTACGGACGTTTACTCAAGCACTTCCAACTGCTCGCTTTATGTGGACAACAATGAAATAAACTTTAATTCATCAGTTTTGAATAACACATATTCAAACTTCACAATTGAGCTTCCAGATGGGGCTCATTCTTGGTTTATTAACTGCACGGACTTGGCTTCTAACTTTGCAGTTTCTGAAACAAGAACAATTAAGATAGATACAGTAAAGCCAACAATTAACTTTGTGAGCCCGACACCAAGCAATAATTCGTACCTATCTCAAAATTGGGTATACATAAATGTAAGCACAGATGAAAATGTCACATCCGCCCTTTTGGAGTGGGACAACGGAACTCTTTCTAACCTCTCAATGAACGGCTCGGGCAAAAATTGGTACTTAAATCAAACAAACTTGCCAGACGGAGATTACTCATTTAAAGTTTATGCAACTGACCTTGCTGGAAACACAAACGTTTCTGGAACTTTGAGTTTAACTATTGACACAACGCCTCCAACAATCGATTACGAGCCATCAACAGACTCAAATGGAACTTACTCAAAGAACTGGATTTACATAAAAGTGCACCCAGATGACTTACATCTAAGCAACAACATCTTTCTGGAATTTAATAATCCAACAAATACCTGGAATGAAACCTTCGCCCAAAATAATTCAATAAACTTTTGGACAAATAAGACGGGGCTTTCAGATGGGACTTACAAATTTAGGGCCTGGGCAGAAGACCTTGCAGGAAATAAGGTTTCAACTAAATTTAGAAAAATAACTCTCGATACAACCCCCCCAACCTTGCTTTCGGTGTCTCCTGCAAATGGTTCAACAGGAGTTTCCATTAAGACAAATATTGTGATTACATTTGACGAGGCGATAAATGACTCTACTGTGAGCGGGACCTCATTTTATTTGAAGAAAAGCAGTGGCGGGAATGTCTCTAGTGTTCTCAGTGCTTCTGGAAATAGCTCAGAGTTTACATTAAACCCTAGTTCAAATCTAACCTACTCAACGAATTACACGATCTTTGTTTCAGGAAGCATTCAAGACCTTGCAGGGAATAGTCTTGGCTCAAATTACATATTCACATTTAGAACTCAAAATAAGCCAAGTCCAGGTGGCTCTGGAGGCGGCGGGATTTCAGTCCCTAGCAATTCCTCTACTGCTACAAACCAGTCAACAACTTCAGAAAACCAAGCGCCTGTGGTTCAGCCAATTGGATACAAAATTGCATTTGTTGGTCGAGAGTTTAACTTAAAAGTAAACGCAACCGATCCTGATGGAGATCCTTTGACATATTCAGACAACACGAATCTTTTTGACATTGATCCAAGCACTGGGCTAATCTCATTCACTCCAAAAGAAAGTGATGTTGGGCTTTACAAAATAAAAATAGCCGCTTCAGATGGAAACCTAGAGGATACAAGTATTCTAACGCTCAGAATAATTAAAGTTGTAAATCTGCCAGTTCCAGGATTGCCAGTTGAAAAAGTTTTCAAAGTTTCAAGTAAAGCCAATTATTATCTACTTAGTGCCGGTGATACAATTTCTTTAAACATAAAAGGATTTTCACACACTATTAGCCTGGAAAGAATCTCGCCAAATTCTGTTTCACTTTTGGTTAAGTCAAACCCAATCCTATTAAATCTTAGCAATGGAGCAACAAGGAGTGTTGACTTAAATAATGATAATATAAATGACTTGTCAATCTCTTTAATTAGTATTGAAGGCGGAAGTGCATTAATAACCCTTAAATCCATTGGTGAGGAAATGCCGAACAGGGCCACTGGCTATCTAATCTTTAATAGGATTAATCACCCAACACTGGCTGTTTTGTTATTCTTGTCACCATTACTGGCCATTATCCTTTACTCGAAAATTAAGAAGTAATGTATTTGTCAACTTGATTTCTTGCTTTTTCCAATTTTTTCTGGTGTTCTTTTAAGAATTTTTCAAGAAGCTCAACTGCGCGGGCTTTGTTTTCTCCGCACAAAAGTTTTCCTGCCCTGCAATTTTCATAAACCTTTTTAAGTTCCTTATCATCTGGAATTAAGTGATAGAGATAAAATTCATAAATTACGCAGTTCTCAGGAGTTCCTCCGAGTTTCTTTTGCTCTTCAACTGTGTCTCTGCCGCCTGTAAGTGCTGTCTTTAATTTTTTAACGGCAATTTCAGGGTTTTCATTTAAAGCAATAAAAGACTCCGGCTTGCTTGAACTCATCTTCCCGCCGCGGATTCCTGTTTGGAAACGGTGGTATGTTGAGCTTGGCAAAATAAAGTCAAACTCAGATGCGCGCGAAGCAATATCTCTTGTTAATCTTATGTGTGGGTCCTGGTCAACTCCGACTGGAACTATAACCGGTCTTTTTCCTCCAAACTCTGGGAGTTGCGGATGCAAGATGTCTGCAACTTGATGTAGCACTGCATTTATTTTTGCAGGACTTATGTCATCGCCATAAATTGCCTTGAATTCGTTTAGTGTTGCCCTCTTTGAAATCATTGACTTAAGCCGATAGTATTCTTTTTTGTAGTCTGACTGGAAATAAATATGGGCTTTTTTTGGCTTTAGCCCAAGGGCAATATAATTTGCTATGTATTCATTAATTGCGGTTTCCCTGCATTTTTCTAATGGTATGTTTCTAACTGCATACGCTTCAATGTCAGCGACCGTTATAAAAACTTCTGCCCCTTGCTTTTGGTACCAAATTATTTGGTCAGCAACCATCTTATGCCCAAAGTGAAATGGGCCAGAGGGCATTAGCCCCGTAAGCATTGCAAAATCCTCCTTGTTTTTAATTGCATCATAAATCCTGTCAAAATCGCGGTGCCCAATAACAACTCCTCGCTTCATTAAAAGATGTGGGTCTTTTAGTTTCTTAACAAAAGGGGTAAATGGCTTAATTCCAAAGGTATCAAAAAGTTCCTTGTAATTCTCAATTTGTGCCGTTGTCCAAGGGTCAATTGCAGGTTTCATTTAAGTTTCACCAATTTATCAATCATGTTTTATAAGTTAATATGGGATGGATATTATAAAGTTTTACTTTTTAACTCACACCGGTTAAATAAACTTTATAAATGCTCTAAGAATCTGGAAATGTATGGATTCCTCAAAAATTGTAAAAACAATTTTACTCAAATTAGACCGGCTGGGATATTGGGGCGGAAGACATACTTCCATTGAAAATTTGACACATGGCTTTCCAAGTCATCTTAAAAAGGAAGTGAAGATTGTTTTAAAAAATTTAATACGCTCTGGTTACCTTCTAACAAAGCCAAAGCCGGACAGCCTTCATGTTTCCTTAAATCCTAGATATACGAAAGAAATTCTCAGATTAATAGAATCAAAAAATATAAATAGTAGATTTAAAAAATAAAATTAGTAATTATAAAAAATTAAATTAATAAATATGAAACAAAAATTAAAATCAAAAACAGAAGACGAAAAAACTTTGTTTGTAAAAGTTCTTGGAGATTATCCTCTAATAAAAGTAATTGATTTTCTTATTACTTTTCAAGAGTTTGATTATTCGCCAACAGACATTGCAAAGAATGCAGGAATTAGCTTTATAACCTTGCAAACTTTTTGGAATAACCTAACTTCTCTTGAAATTGTTAAAAAGACAAGAAAAGTTGGAAACGCGACTCTGTATAAGTTAAACCTAAACAATCCAATTGTTAAAAAGTTGTTAGACTTGGATTTACTTCTTAGAAAAGAATACAGGGAAAAATTATCCTCTCTTTAATCTTCTTTAGATTCAAGATACTCATCCAGTTCTTTCAAATTTAAACTTCCTCTCATCCATGCAAAAGCATCTTCAACTTTTACTGGAGTTACCCTATTCCATTGAGGTGGCCATCCATACTCCTCAAATCTTTCTTGTGTTCTCTCATTTGGATTAAAAACAAATATCGTTTTAACCTCCCCACTATTATAAAGGTACTTTAAGAGCACAAATGAAAATATTTCTAAAGCAGTTCCGATCCCTTTGTTTCTAACCCCCCTTTTTACTTTTATAAAGTAATAAATGCCTTGTCTGCCCTTATGTAAAAACATCCAAAGAAGCCCTACTGGTTTTTTATCAAGGTATGCACCAACAATAATCTTGTTTGAGCCCCACATCCAATTAAACTCTCTCTCACTCGCAGGATAATCAATCCTCCTAATAATCTTATAAATCTCTTCTTTACTCTTATCCAGCAAGCCTATCCAAAGTTTTTTCCTATCAACCTTTAATTTATTTTTTAACTCTGGATAAATTTTCTCCAATTCTTCAATTGGAATTTTGAACTCCAGTCTCATTACTTCAATCTTTCAATCACACTAGGAATCATAAGCGGAAGGAGTGTTGTTGCATCACCTTCAATTGTTATGTACTTTGCATCACCACGGACTTTTCCCCAGGAAATCCCTTCGCGCACGCGCGCTCCTGAAAGCGAGCCGTCCCACTCTGGGGCTGTAGTAATATAAACCGCATAGTCCAATCCGCCACGGAACTGGTTCCACCAAATTGTGTGGTGCTTTGAAATTCCGCCTCCAATCATTAAAGCGCCAGTTTTCTTTGCGTCTAAAACTATGTTGTTTAAGTAGTGTTCATCTTTAAACAAGTTAACCTTGAAATCCCTATGCGATTCATAAAACATCCAAAGGTTTGAGCCAACAGTTCCATCCGTTGGTCCAGGCACGAAGAACGGGATCTTATTTTTCCAAGCCCAGTAAATAATTGAGTCCTCTTTGTTTTTCTCCTTTTCCAAGTGTTTTCCAAGTTCCCATGTAAATTCGTGCGTGCTGATCTCCTTAACTCCAGAGTCCCAAAGCTCCTGAAGTATTGGCTCAATTTTTTCTTCAAGAATGACTCCGTGGTTTTCGTGCGGGATTAATACATTCCCTTCCCTGTGTGTTCTTTCGGCCCAGAGTTTCCGGTCGTCCATGTCAAATCTTCCATGATAGTAATCTGCATAAACCCTTGAAATGTCATGGTCCCAGGTTCCACAGGTAGTAATTATCACATCCACAAGCTTCCTTTTTACAAGTTCTTTAATAACCCCACGCGTCCCAGTTGAAACTATGCATGATGGAAACGAAAGAAAGTTTACAGCGTCTTCATCCTTAAACATTTCCTCCAAAATATTCACGCCAACTCCGACTTTCTTTGCTACAAAACCTCCTGAATCATACATCCCTCTAACAATTTCGTCTGCATCAGTTTTATTTGAATCAATATCTTTTACCGGTATCTTATCCATTTTTGCCTCCTGACCTCATATATGTGCGTCGTGCTTATTAATCTTTTGCAAATATGCCCTGTTATCTATTATATACTTGTTTTACTTATTAAATTGTATGGAAACTCATCTAATAATTACTGCAATCCCAAAATTCAAGGATAAATTTTTGATCCTGCATAGAAATCCTGACCGAAGGACATCCCCTAATAAGTGGGCTTTTGTTTCGGGCTATATTAAAGAATTTGAATCTGCGGAGAGTTGTGCCCTCAGAGAACTAAAAGAGGAAACTGGTCTGGATGGAGAAGTCTTAAAAACTGGAAATCCAGTAATTGTTGAAAACAATTTTGGCAGGTGGGTTGTGATCCCTGTTTTAGTTGAAGTTAACTCAACAGAGGTTGATCTTTGCAGAGAGGAGCACTCGGAGTTTGCCTGGGTCTTGCCAAGTGAAATCA
>JALTGF010000174.1 GCA_027077325.1 archaeon | reverse complement strand
TTGTTTTAAGTTCATTTGAAAGCCGGTTAGTAAGGGTTTTCAGATTTTTTCTTGCAGTTTCAAATCGGTCAATCCCTAGTAATTGATCTATTTGAACCATCCGCTTGCCACGCTGCATAACTAAGAATGCATCGATGTTGTTTTGCTCTGAGTAGATTGCCCTTGAGAAAATTTCATAGTTTGTCTGTAAGGTATTACAAACTTGTTCAGTTACTGCCTGTGAATTCCCAGTTTCTATAAGATTCCCGTTTTTTCTAAGCTCTGCACCAGTTGTGCCCTTTCCAAACTCAAATTGCCTCAAAATAGTATAAACATCATTGCCCTTCACAAAATCAAGTTCAACCATTGATTTTTTTGCTTGCTCTGGCTTGTTCCGAATTATTTCATCTAGTTTAATCTTTCTCTGGCTAAGCGCGGGAAAGGTTCCAAAGAGAGCAAAGCAGATACCATCTAAGACTGAACTTTTTCCAGAGCCCATAATTCCAAGAAGAGTATTAACGCCCTTAGAGAATTTTAATTCAGAATCCAGATGTGAACGCCAATTTCTAAGGCGAACTCTTGTTATCATTTCTTAATTTCTCCCACACTTAAGATTAAGGTTGCGCGTTTTTATTTTTTACCCTTTCTAAAGTATAAATAAAATACAGAACCAATTAAGAGAATAACTCCAACTACACTTAGATAAAACACTTTTACCTGAAGAAGAACAAACAAGGTAATAAGTGATGCAACCAAAGGAATAAAACTGCCGAGAGGTAATTTAAAGGATATTTCACTTTCTTTAACATTTTTCCTATTTACGGGGATTGAAATGAAAACAAGCAAATAAAGTATCATAGCCATGGAAACGAGTACATAGATTATGCCTTCATATGTAGAAATTAAAACAGCAATTATAGAAAAGACATACTGTAGCAATAGGGCCATATGAGGAGTTGCATGCTTTTTATGAATTCTAGAAAATATCTTTGGGAAAAGCCCATCCCTTGCAATTGCATATGGAAGCCTTGCAGTGCTTACTATCCAACTATTTAAGCACCCAATAAGAACAGCAATTGCACCCAGTGCAACAACCACTGCACCAGTATGCCCGAGAAAAGCCCCTGCCGCCTCTGCAATCGGATAATATGTCTGTTTTAACTGATCTGCTTTTAGAACTCCCAGCGTAACAAAAATTACAGCACTATAAAGAATTGTTACAAATAAACTTGAGTATATTATGGCCCGAGGCAAGTCCTTTTTTGGATGCTTTGCCTCTTCACCAAAATAAGTTATTGTTTCCCACCCGATAAAGGGCTCAATAACAAAAACAGCAGAAAAGAAAAGGGCGGGTAATGTAACAGTTGTAGTTGGAACATAATTAGAGGCATCAACCCAGTAAATCCCCCAGGTAACAAAGAACCACAAGACAAGAATTGTTATAGAGGTAAACAAGTACTGCGCTTTTACACCCCAATGTAATCCTTTGTAGTTCCAGAAAGTTATAACGGAAAGTAGGGATATAGCAATGATATCTATCTCAACATGCGTCAATGGCACAAAAAAACCAATGTAAAAAGGCACGGCTATTGATAGAGACGAAATTGTAAGCCAACTCATTATCCAAGCAATCCATCCTGACAGAAATCCAAAATATTCACCAAATGCTTCCTTTACAAATTTGTATGGGCCGCCTGCACTTGGGAATATACTGGCAAGCTCTGCAAAGCACATTGCCATAAATATGGTTAAAACACCAAGTTCAAGCCAAACCCAAAATGAAGCAACATCTGCAATTTTAGCAGAAATTGCAGGAATTACAAAGATGCCAGTCCCTACAATTGCCCCGATACCAAAAAAGACAAGTTCTAGTAATCCAAGTTTTCGTTGTAGCTTAACCATTTTTGTTTTTTAGGTAATTATAAACGAAATCAATGTCGCCATTGATTAAGTTATTTAGTATTTCTTCAGTAGAG
>JALTGF010000173.1 GCA_027077325.1 archaeon | reverse complement strand
CAATAATTAAGTGTTTCTACTTTGTTTTAATTCTTTTGATTAAATTATTTTCCATATGGAAAATAAATAAGTAGTTGACAACCTGCGCGAAGCGTAGAATTTCTTTTCGAGACAGGATTTGATTTTTATTTCGAATAATTGCAGTATAAAGAGGTGGGCCCGACCGGAATTGAACCGGTGATCTTTTCCACGTCAAGGAAACGTCATGCCACTAGACCACGGGCCCAGCAAAGATATCAATTTTAATCCTATTTTTGCAAGAGGATATAAAAAGATTACGGATAATTAATTATAAAGTATTTTTTAATTTTTTAGTAGAGTAAATAGCATGGTCGGACAAATGAAGTAGAGGTGTTGTTACTTCCTGAACCTCCGCCACCACCACAAGCAAAGGCAGATGGATAAGCCACCCAGTACCAACTGTTATCACGCCTACAAAACTTTCTGTGCTCTTCTATGTTATGTAACCACCCAGGCACAATTTCTACAGATTTAACTCTTGAGGAGGGCCTTGCCCCAATCTTTTTAATTGCAACTGGGGTTCCATATATTGTTAATTTCCACTTACCAGAGTATCCCGCAGAGTTCATAGTAGCACTCACATCAACACTTTTCATATCAGGCATTTTAAAGTCCTTTAAGGTACACCCCATTGGTTTAACCCCTACATATATATTTACTGAACTTACTGTTTTTGCTCCCTTATCATCCGTCACAATGAGTTTTGCAGTGTAAGTGCCTGGGACTGAATAAGTGTGGATCGGAGTTGGCTTGTAAGATTTTGTTCCATCACCAAAGTCCCAAAGATATGAAACAATTTTACCATCTCTGTCATAGGATGGGAGCCCACTAAATGATATGGTAAGTGGAGCAGCAGCTCCAGAAGTTGTGCTTGCACTAACTATGGCAGTTGGAGCTAGATTAGATGTTGTTACCTTGGCATCTTGGCTAAGTACCGTTATAAGTATGCTGTCGCTACTAGTTTCCCCATCATCATCTTTTACTGTAAGAACTGCATTATAATGCCCATCTTGAAGATACTTGTGTGATAAAGCTGCAGTTGAAGAGGAAGTTCCATCACCAAAGTTCCATGTATATGAGGTTATATACCCATCAGGATCATAGGAATCCAGAGCACTAAAATTGACTATCAGAGGTGCAGAACCAGAGGTTGGGCTTGCATGCGCTACTGCCACAGGTGCTTGATTTGCGATAGTGCCATTACTTATTGTCAAAGTTGCAGTAACGGAGGAAGACCACGCACCGTCATTATCTTGAACTTTGAAGGAGATTGTATGGCTTCCATAAGTAAAGTTAGAGGCAGATCTTGTAAATGTTGAAGAGGTACTTATTAAAGTTGAACCATCATACCATTCATAGGCAACAATTGTTCCATCTGAATCGGTTCCATGCCCCGTGAAATTTATTGAATCATCTTGATTCGCATTATAATATGCAGGATTTGGAGCAATTAGATCAATATGTGCGGTTGGAGCTGCATTTGGAGTTACATTGGTTTCGTTCTTTGAAACGGTTATTGTTTTAATTGTAAACCCACTATCTGTGCCATCATTGTCTGACACATTTAGTTTTACACTATAATCTCCGGATGTTGCATATGTGTGGACTGGGTTTTGAGCTTTTGAGGAATTACCGTCGCCAAATTGCCAATACCATGCAACAACAGATCCATCTTTATCGTAAGATTCATCTGTGAAGGAAACCTGTTCACCTTCAACAGGTGAACTTGGACTCCAAGTAAAGTCTGCAGTTGGGGCTTGATTTGGAGTTGCATTTACGCATGTGCCATTTGAACAAGTATATGAACAAGTATGAAAATCAGTTAAAACTTCATTTTCAGACCCACAATAAAATTCATTTAGAACAGTTCCATTACAATAATCAGTATAATTAGTACCATTTATTGAAGAATAGGTAACACCACGCAAATAATAATTAAGCCCATTGTCAGAGTCCGTACAAGTCACATTTTTCGAAATGTTTATAACTCGATAGATTGTGCTTTGTGCACCATCGTCATCAGTCACGTTCAAAGTTACGGTGTAGTTCCCCGCAGTTGAGTAAGTGTGAGTTGGATTTTGTAAAGTTGAATAGCTGCCATCTCCGAAATACCAATACCAAGAGGCAATGTACCCATCAGAGTCTGAAGACGTATCAGTAAAGGAAACCAGTTCATTTTCCACAGGAGAAACTGGACTCCAAGTAAAGTTTGCAGTTGGAGCTGCATTTGGAGTTGCATTTACATTAACAATGATATAGTCACTACCGGTCCCACAATTATTTGAAACAGCTAGGGTTGCATTATATACTCCTGGATTTTCATAAGTATAATTAGTACTTATGATGTAATTAGAAGAAACATAGTGACCATCTCCAAAATTCCAAGTAAAGTCATCTATTTTGGTGCAGGTAACTCTTGGATAAGACTGGCTTGCATCAAAATGCACGGTTAGGGGCGCACTACCAGAAACAGGGCTTGCCGTTAATACAGCTACAGGAGAATAGATTATTTGGATTGGAATAGATGCAGCTCCTGTTGGATTGGCATTTATTAATGTTAATCCAGAGAAGATAGCAATACCTAATAGAGCTATAAAAATAATTTGATGGTGGTTTAGGAATTCTTTAGACATCATCGAGACAGTTATATGTTGGATATATAAAGAGGATATATATATTTTTCTGTATTTTTTTATGCTTCAATATTGTATCTTCTCTTGTATTCCCAAACCTGATAGAAGTAAGGCAGATTTTGGATCTCAGTCATATTCTTGAGAGCGCAAGGATATGTTACCCAATACCAATCATTATCGCGGCGGCATAACTTCCTGTGAAGCTCATAGCCCTTTTGCCAACCGGGGACAATTACAGATGGTTTCCTCGGTGATGGTTTTTCTGGGCCATATTTTTCTGCCTTTATGGCATTGCCATCAATGTACAAATCCCATGAGCCAGGATAGATATGGTTTACAATTGCAGAAACATCGGTGTGGGGAATATTGCTCATCTTAAAATCAGACTTTACACAGTAGGTCCTATTTTCAGCAACAGAGATGATTATGCTCTTTGCAGAAACTGCGCTACCATTGTCCGTAATAGTTAATGTGACTTTGTAGGTTCCTTTCTTGTAGGTGTGATTTACTGAAACATTTTCAGAATACTTCCCATCGCCAAAGTCCCACTTATAACTTGTGATAACCCCATCAGGATCATATGAGTCCTTGGCTGAGAAAGACACGAGAAGGGGCTCCAAGCCAGAAGTTGGAGTTGCATTGATTATGGGAATAGGCCTCTTGTTTTTAGCAGGTGCAACATATTTTAAGACAGTTACGGTTATGCTATCGCTTGCCTTTGCACCATCGTTGTCAGTTACAGTTAATGTCGCAGTATAAGACCCAGTTACATTATAGATATGGGATACACTTGCGCCTTTTGCAGTTGCCCCGTCGCCAAAATCCCACACGTAAGAAACAATTGAGCCATCTGAATCAGTGCCAGTGCCATTTAAATCACATGACTTATTTACATAACAAACAACATCAGAACCTGCATTTGCAACAGGGGGCTTGTTTTTTGGTGAATTTACGCTAACATTTGCAGTGGCAATATCTGTTTCTCCCAAATCATCAGTGACAGTTAGGATGACTGTGTATTGCCCAGATATGTTATAGGTATGAATTGGCGAAATTTCGGTAGAGGTAATATTATCACCAAAATTCCAGTTGTAGGATGCAATTGAACCGTCAAGATCTTTTGACTCAGAAGCGTCAAATGAAACATTCAAAGGTGCAACACCAGAAGTGGGGCTTAAAAGAATTTCTGCAATTGGTGGACGGTTTTCAGCAAGAATTTGTACAGTAGCACTACTACATCCAAAATCATTACAGGCAGACAAGGTCGCATTATATACTCCAGGACGAGAATAGGTATGAATTTCAATAACAGACCCATTTTCAAGCGTATTTCCATCGCCAAAATCCCAGTTATAGGTCTTTGCACCTTCAGTTTGAGAGCCATCCAGAGTTACATTGAATGGACTTTGACCACTAGTTGGGCTAGCAGTTAAATAAGTAGCCGGCGGCTTTTCAGGAATTTCTTGATGAGTTGAGGCAGCGCCAGTTATATACCCGCGCGACATAGATGCTGCAAAGAGGATTCCAACAATTAGGATAATAGTCAAAAGCAAATTCTGAATTCCAGTCTTGTTTAAATTAACGCCCATATATAAGATTAGGATATATCTTAAGATATATTAATCTTTTTTGAGTTTCACAAAATTGAGCATGTATGCCAAAACAAAGAAAAATAAAAACGAAAGTTGAAACTGGTCTGGACCAATTTCAATCCAAATTAAGCTGAATGAGAAAAGAAGCGGATAAAATATTTTTAAAAAATCTAGTTTCATTGAAAGGTATGCAATTTCTAAAATTAATCCAAGGAAGAACATCCATAAAAACGCGCCAATTGCCCCAAAATCAATCACCGATGGGCCAAGAAGTGTCGAAGTTATGTCTGCGGTTTTCCCAACAATATGTGAACCAACAAATAGTCGAGGATTTCCTCTAAAAAATAGGGTCCCGTGAGTCATGCCGAAAGGCATGCTCTTTTGAACAATTGTGTCAAAAACAGAGTAAGTAGTGCCTGCTCGATAAAAAAGCAACTTTCCTGGGCTGAGAATTGGCATTGATAAGTATCCAATAAATACAACAACCAGGGCCGCAATCAGTAGTGGGACTAAAATTTGCATATTACTAATTCTCTTGGAATAGTAAGAAAACAAAACACCTGTAAACAGCAAGACAAGGATTACACTCCTAAATGCCATTAATGAGAACAACAACACCGAAACAGTGATAAATAAAAATAAAAATTTACTTGACTTGATCTTTGGGATAAAAAAGACGTATCCAATGATAAAAGTTAATAAAGAAACGCCCCAGAACAAATTATTCACTGCCAAGAATTTTAAGTTTGGATTTAGCAGGGGTATCCCTCCAATTTTAAGGATAGTTAGGAATAAGAAGGCAATCCCAACTGCCAACAAGATGAGCGGATAATTAATTCCTTTGTGAGCATGGGCTTTTTTAGAGAATAAAAGAGAAAGTATAGTAACCACTGTTGCAATTATCAACAGCGGAGCCCAAATTTCTTTAAAGAAAAAGGACTTTAAAACAAAAGAGTAAGAGACAATTAAGAAAATAAAAAATGCCAAAGTAAATGATTTTGAGATTGCAACACCATAACATTTTTTTCCAGCCCAGATGCCAATAAGGTAAAAAGGAAAGCTTCCAAATACAACCAAAAAGCTTGTCAAACCAGGTATTTTAATTGGCAAATTCATAAAAAAAGATGCAATAGCAAGACAAATAAAGATAAGGTAGAATAACAGCAAGGATTCCGGCCGAAATAGGTCAATATTTTTAAGATTCATAATTGTGAGAGATTAAGTAAAGGATACTAGCAAATATAAAATAAACCCAAACAACTAGGTCAACAATCCCTGTTTCTATACCAAGCAACAGGAAAGTTAACAAAACAGCATACATTGGAGTGTAGATACCTTGTTTAGATTTAGACTTAAAACCTGCCCCAACTACCAATCCAAAGTAAATAAAAATCAAAACTGAAAACAGACCAAAGTCTGCAAAGGGAGGCCCAAACAAGGTGGAGGTTGTTGAAACAGATGTTCTAGACCCGATTATGCTTGAAACAAGAGTACGGCCTCCATAGATGGGTATTTTTGAAATGAATTTTATGAAATCAGCAAATTCTACATACCCGTGTGTTAGCCCAGACCACGGCGTAACACTAATTAAGAAATCAAACGCAGAAGTAGTGGTTATGGACCTAGTTAAACCAAGACCGCCAGGCCTTACTATGCTCATACCTGCAAAGGAAAGAACTGCAAAAAGTAAAAGAAGCAAAAGCTCTTTATGGCTAAAAATTTTTAGGTAATACAGCGTAACAGCCCCGCCAATTAGGATGGCCAGGACTTCAGTTCTAAACCCAAGCAAAGCCATCATGCTCGTGGTAAAAAGGATTAAAACAACTGAGAGAATTTTTTTGTTTTTGCTTAACGATGAAATTATAAAC
>JALTGF010000172.1 GCA_027077325.1 archaeon | reverse complement strand
ATATATATCTGTAAGTCAATTATATCCCTCAAGAGGTGATATTTATGGCAAGAGATCCTGAAAATGCCGTATGTCGTGAGGTTTCAAGAGCTAAATCTGTGGATGAAATAATCGAAATTGCTGAAAAATATGCTAGAAAAGGACAGCCTGGAAATGCTGCTTTTGCGCTGGATCATGCTGTTATGTTGGCGAAGGACTTAGACGAGCAGCACAAGATAATTGAAATGAGTGAAAAATACTGGCGTGAATATTTTCAAACAAAAAGGTGGGACTAATGATAAGGCATTTACTAAAAATTTCAGACTTCACAAAAGAAGAATGTGAAAAAATTATAGAGAAATCAATTGAAATTAAAGCAAATCCTGAAAAATATTCCGAATCTTTAAAAAACAAAACACTTTTAATGATTTTTGAAAAGCCATCTTTGAGAACAAGAGTTTCTTTTGAAACTGGTATGACTCAACTTGGAGGTCATGCAATCTTTTACTCAATAAAGGACTCTCCACTTGGAAAAAAGGAAAACATACACGACACCGCAAAATGTGCTTCTAGATATGTTGATTTGATTTCTGCAAGACTGTTCAAAAGAAAAGACCTGTGGGATCTTGCAAAATACTCAGATGTGCCTGTGATAAATATGCTGGATGACTTTGCACATCCTTGCCAAATCCTCGGAGATCTTCAAACGATAAAAGAAAAGAAAGGCACGCTTAATGGATTAAAAATCTCTTATTTTGGAGATTCACATAATAATGTTACATATGACCTGATGCGCGCAGCGGCAATGTTTGGCCTGAAAATGGATGTCGCCTGCCCTGAAGGAGAGGCATATGAACCTGAAAAAGAGGTTTTAGATGAAGTAGAAGAAATTTCAAAGCAGACCGGAGCAGAAGTTCGAGTGGTTCACGATGCAAAAGAAGCGGCAAATAACTCCGATGTAGTTTATACTGACTCTTGGATGTCATATGGAATCCCGGCAGAGCAGGAAGAAGCGAGAAAAAAGGTTTTTATGCCTTTTCAAGTTAATTCAGAGTTAATGAAATCTGCAAAGCCGGATGCTGTTTTTATGAACTGCCTGCCTGCAAAAAGAGGCTATGAGCAAACGGCAGAAGTAATTGACGGTCCGCAGTCAATTGTATTTGACCAGGCAGAAAACAGGTTGCACATACAAAAGGCAATTATGCTTTTCTTGATGAATAAGTTTTGATGGGAATCAAAGAAATTAGAAAATTGCTAAACGAAAATTCAACTGAGGAAACAAAGCAAAGTTTTAAAAAGTTTGTTCCAAGTTCTGAGAAAGTTTATGGTGTTAAAGTTCCATTCTTAAACAAATTAGCAAGTAAATTTAAAGATGGGGGGTTTGAACTTGTTGAATCTCTTTGGAAATCAGGAGCGTTTGAAGAAAAGTTGCTTGCAGCAAAAATTTTAGGGAAAATTTGCAAGAAAGATCAAGAAAAAACAATTTCTCTGATTAAAAAATTCTCAAAAGAAATAAATGACTGGGCTGTTTGTGATACTTTAGCAACACAGGGAATAAGAAAAATTGCAAAAATTAAGCAAGAAGAAATTTTTGGGATTTCAAAAAAATTAATTAAATCTAAAAATCCTTGGGAGCGAAGGTTCGCAACTGTTTTATTAATAAATTATGCAAGTGATAAGAAGTTAAAAAGTGAAATCAAAAACATCCTCAAATCTGTTGAAAATGACGATGATTATTATGTAAAAAAAGCTTTTGAGTGGGTAAAACGAAAACTTAAACCAAAATCCTTATTAGTATAAAATTCTTAACTAAATGTCTCCATGAAAAAACAAATTTTAGTTGTTGCACTTGGTGGAAATGCATTAATAAAAAAAGGTCAGCGCGGAACTGCCGAAGAACAACTTAAAAATTTAAAGGTTCCAATTAGGCAAATTGCTAAACTTTCTCTAAAATATAAAATTGTGATTACACATGGCAACGGACCACAAGTTGGAAATCTCCTTTTGCAGCAAGAATCTTGTAAAGAAGTGCCTGAAATGCCAATCGAGATTTTGGTTGCAGAAACACAAGGTCAAATAGGCTATATGATCGAGTCAACTCTTGACAAAGAACTAATGAAACTTGGCGTCTCGGATAATAAGTTTTTCCTAACTGTTATCACATATGTGAAAGTTGATCCAAAAGATCCTGCTTTTAAAAATCCAACAAAGCCGATTGGTCCTGCCTATACAAAGCCAAGACCAGGATTTGTAAAAACTGCAAAGGGTTGGAGGCGTGTTGTCCCATCTCCAAAGCCAATTAAAGTTTATCAAAGGCGCGAGATTAATAAATTGCTAGAAAATAATTTTATTGTTATTGCGTGTGGAGGTGGCGGGATTCCAGTCATTAAAAAAGGAAAAAACTTAATTGGTGTGGAAGCAGTCATTGATAAGGACCTGGCAAGTGCAAAACTTGCAGAACATGTAAATGCAGATATCCTTCTAATAGTTACAGATGTTAAGCGAGTTGCGCTTAATTTTGGGAAGCCAAACCAAAAATATCTAAGTAGGATGTCTGTTAAAGAGGCTACAAAGTACTTAAAAGAGGGGCAATTTCCCCCAGGAAGCATGGGTCCAAAAGTTCAGGCAGCAGTCAATTTCTTAAATGCTGGTGGAAAAAAGGCAATAATTTGTGACCTAAATGATATTGAAAAAGCATTAAGGGGTGAAGCTGGAACTCAAATATACAAATGAGCGTAATAATAAAAATCTTAAAAAATATAGCAAAGTCAATTGGAATCTTCTTATTCTTTTTTGGGCTTTTTGCAGTGGTTCAACTTAATTATGTTGAAAAAATAACTGCACCCGGAGGGGACCTAAATAATTTCATAAATAAAAGTGCAAATCAAGTTTTTATGGAGAAATGTACTAACGAGGGCATTTCTGAAACAGATTGTCAAATTGCATTTAATCAAGAATACCCTAAATTAACTTCAGAGATTATGTCTAAAACTAGTCCAATTGTAAAAGCAAATTCTTATTCTAAAAAGTATGTTCCTTATGCATATGTGTCTATTATCCTTGGTGCTCTTCTTATTTTTTTGGGAGTTGGACTAAAATTAAAGCTACTACGGGTTTTTGGCTCAGAATCACTAAGCATAGGTGTTTTTACATTTATCAACCTATATGTTACAAAAGTATTTTTGCTCCCAAAATTATCTGCAACTATACCTTCTGGTAATAACTTACAAATAGGCGATCTTGTTCAAAATTTTGTTTATACTAATATATTCCCCTATCAAATATTTATTGCAAAGATATTTCTCCTATCTGGAATTGTATTGTTAATACTTTATTTTTCCTTGGAAAAATTGTTAAACAAAACAACAAAAACAAGCACACTTCAATCCAAAGAATCAAATATATAAAGTCTTACTGCTTATTATGAAATTGGGATGGCAATTGAAACTCTTTTAAAGGAAAAAAGAATCTTTAGACCTTCAAAAAAGTTAGTTGAGAATAGCAATGTAATGCAATGGATGAAAGAGCATAAAATAAAAACTTATGATGAACTTTTAAAAGTTGCAAGCAAAAAGCGCTCTTGGTTCTGGGGAGAACTTGCAAAAGAGTTGGAATGGTTTTCTCCATGGAAAAAAGTTTTAGATTGGAAGCCACCCTACGCAAAGTGGTTTATCGGTGGCAAATTTAACATTGTCCATAATGCTTTGGATAGACATGCAAATTCTTTTAGGAAAAACAAGCTCGCATACATCTGGGAAGGTGAGCCAGGAGAGGTTAGGAAAATAACATATGGAGAGCTTTACAGAGAAGTAAACAAGTTTGCAAATGCACTAAAAGAACTTGGTGTTAAAAAAGGAGACCGAGTTGCAATATACCTCCCAATGATACCAGAACTTCCAATTTCAATGCTTGCTTGTGCAAAAATTGGGGCAATTCACTCGGTTGTTTTCTCAGGTTATTCCGCCAAGGCACTCCAACACAGGATAAATGATGCCTCAGCAAAAGTCTTGATAACTGTCGATGGATTTTACAGGCATGGAAAGGTAATCAAATTAAAAGATAGTGCTGACGAGGCACTAAAAGATGCGCCATCTGTTAAGAAAGTTGTGGTTGTAAAGCGTGCAGGAAACAACATTAAGATGAAACGCGATCGTGATCTCTGGTGGCATGATATTATAGAAAAGCAAAAGCCGTATTGCAAGACGGTCCAACTTGAGGCAAACACACCCCTTTATATATTATATACTTCTGGAACAACAGGTACGCCAAAGGGTGTTATCCATGACCACGGTGGTTATGCAGTTGGAACCTATGCAACCTTGAAATGGGTATTTGACCTAAAAGAAGAGGATGTTTGGTGGTGTGCTGCGGATATTGGCTGGGTCACTGGTCATAGTTATATTGTTTATGCGCCTTTAATGCTCGGCGTAACTTCTGTCATGTATGAGGGTGCACCTACTTATCCAGATCCAGATAGGGTCTGGCAAATAATTGAAAAATATGGGGTAACTGTTTTTTACACGGCTCCAACGGCTGTAAGGATGTTTATGAGATTTGGGCGATCTTGGGTCAAAAAACACGATTTAAGCACTCTCCGACTTCTTGGTTCTGTTGGTGAGCCAATCAATCCAAGTGCCTGGATATGGTATTATAATGTTATTGGAAATAAGAAGTGCCCAATTATGGATACCTACTGGCAAACAGAAACAGGGATGTTTGTAATTACGCCATTGCCAATAACCCCACTTAAGCCAGGCTCGGCAACAAAGCCATTCCCAAGCATTGAAGCAGATGTATATGATGAAAATGGGAAGCCACTTACAAACAAAGGCGGTGATTTGGTTTTAACTACGCCATACCCTGCAATGTTAAAAACCTTATACAAAAATCCAAGTAGGTATGAAAAAACATATTGGAGCAAATTCAAGAACATGTACTTAACTGGCGATGTTGCTCACAAAGACAAAGATGGATACATCTGGGTTCAGGGAAGGGAAGATGATGTACTGAATGTTGCAGGTCACAGAATTGGAACAGCCGAGGTTGAAAGTGCTTTAGTAAGTCATCCTGCAGTTGTTGAGGCCGCTGTGGTTGGCAAGCCAGATAAAATCAGGGGAACAGTCATAAAAGCATTTGTTATACTAAAGCAAGGCACAAAACCCTCTTCTACTCTTGTTAAAGATCTTAAGTACCATGTAGGGGAAGAAATCGGGCACATCGCTAAGCCCGCTGAAATTGTCTTTGTTGATGACCTTCCAAAAACAAGAAGTGGAAAAATAATGCGCCGTGTGATAGAAGCAATTGAACTCGGGAAGCCAACGGGAGATATATCTACTTTGAGAAATCCTGAAACAGTCAATGCTTTAATAAAATTAAAAAATAATCGCAAGTAAAAGTTATTTAAGTAATCATCTTATACTTTACTGAGATTAGATGAATAAAAAAATATCTATATTCGTTATGTTTGGTTTTATTTTTCTGTTATCCTCTACTGCGGTTTTTGCAAATGAAGTCTTAAATCCTCGTGAAGGCGATTCATATAATCTCGGAAATACAATTGTAATAACTGGATTTATATCGCTTAATGAAACTGTAAAGGGCGCCGAAGTTTCTTTTTATGCTATTAGCCCTTCTCTAAACAAGTCTGCTGAAATAGCACAAAAGTACTATTCATTTGATAAAGATTCACCAGTAACTTTCTCTCAAATAAATAAGGGAACACTTACCTGGAAAATCCCTGCTTCTCTAAATCGATCAGATGACTGGAAAATTCTGGTAAACGTTAGTAAGGGTGGTGAAAACCTCCTAAATATCACATCTGGGCCATTTGCAATAACAAATAAAATAAGTATTCTGGTTGGCCTAAATAGCTATCTTTTTAATCTTGGTGAAAAACTAAATGTTATTGGTTCTGCACTGTACTCAAGGGGCGATACAGTTGACGGCATTGTAAGTATTACACTATCTGAAAAAACAGCAGGAACTGTTTTGGCAGATACGGCAACCTCTAAGTTGGGGTACATCAGCTACTCATATACATTCAAGCCATCAAATGCTCCGGGGAACTACTCTATCCAGGTAGATGTAAAAGATAGTGACGGAAATTATGGGACAAAAACGATAACTAATATCATCTTGAGTAATCGCCTTAATATGAACTGCACGATAAACAAGACCTCGCTTAGTCCAGGTGAATCTGTTCTTGTTCTTGGAG
>JALTGF010000171.1 GCA_027077325.1 archaeon | reverse complement strand
GTATGTCTTTAGGCAAAGCAAACCTGCAATAGTTGGCGTAGAAGTTGAAATAGGCACTCTTGTCTCAAAATGCGACCTAATGAATGAATCTGGAAATGTAGTTGGAAGTGTCAAGCAAGTTCAGGAAGAGGGAAACCCAGTCAGTGAAGCAAAAGCAGGAAAAAAAGTTGCAGTTTCAATTCAAGGGGCCGTAGTTGGCCGAAATGTCAAAGAAGGCGACCTCTTATATGTAGATGTTCCAAAAAAAGATTTAACCTTGCTTAAAACAAAATTGTCGGATACCTTAAGTATAGAAGAGTTACAGTTAATAGAAAAAATTGAAAAACTAAAGAAATAGTTATAATAACATATTTAAATCCATAACATCAAAAGGATGTCTACAAACGAAGATTATTTCAAGTATATCAGGAGGATTAAATGGCATTTAAGATTGTAATTGGTGACCCAAACACAAAAAAATCTTATCAGGTTGAGCTAGATAAAACCAATCTGCTCATTGGAAAAAAGATTGGAGAGTCCATTGATGGTTCTATCCTTGGACTAGATGGATATGAACTTAGGATAACTGGTGGCTCGGACATAACCGGAAACCCAATGAGAATGGATGTTGATGGCAGTGTTTCAAAGAGATTGCTCCTCTCTAAAGGAATTGGTTTTAGGTCAAAAAGGCGGGGAGAGAGAAGAAAAAAGCGTGTTCATGGAAATGAAATCTCTTCGAGAATTGTGCAAGTGAATATGAAAGTTGTAAAAAGTGGTTCAAAGCCTATAGACCAACTACTAAAACCAGCTGAAAAAGAGGAAACTCAAAAAGAAAAACCGGGGCCAAAGCCAGAAACTGAGGCGCCAAAAGAGCAAAAATCTGAAGAAAAAGCACCTGAACAAAAGGAAAAACCAAGCGAATCTGAACAAAAAAAGGAGGCTTAAGTGGGCTTACCTGAGGTAAGTATTGGACTTGTTGGTCATATTGACCATGGAAAGACAACCTTAGTTGAAAGACTTACTGGTGTTTGGACTGACAGGCATTCTGAGGAACTTAAACGAGGAATTACAATAAAACTTGGTTATGCAAACTGCACTTTTTACAAATGTGAGAAATGCAAAGGTCCTGAGGCGTATTCCCCAACAGATAAATGCCCAAAATGCGGCGGCCCAGCAAAAGAATTGCGAACAATTAGTTTTGTAGATGCCCCTGGTCACGAGACATTAATGGCAACAATGCTTTCTGGAGCTTCTCTTATGGACGGAGCGTTGCTGGTAATTGCTGCAAATGAGCCATGTCCACAACCACAAACAAAGGAGCACTTAATGGCTCTTGAAATTATTGGCGTTAAAAATATTGTAATTGTCCAAAATAAAATTGATCTGGTTACTGAGGAGCAAGCAATTGAAAATTACAAGCAAATTAAGGAATTTGTAAAGGGAACAATTGCTGAAAATGCTCCAATCATCCCGGTTTCTGCGCAACATGGGACTAATATTGATGTCTTAATTGAGGCAATTGAAAAACACATACCTACGCCTGAAAAAAATATTGACCTCGACCCAATTATGTATATTGCTCGTTCTTTCGATGTAAATAAGCCAGGAACTGAAATTGAAAAATTAAAAGGTGGTGTTGTTGGTGGTGCACTTGTTCAAGGGAAACTAAAGGTTGGCGATGAAGTTGTTATATGCCCTGGAGATAATGGAAAAGAGATAAAGACAAAAATTGTTAGTTTGAACTGGGGTGGCCAGAATGTTAAAAGTGTAACTCGTGGAGGGACTTTTGGCATTGAAACTACACTGGATCCTTACTATGCAAAAGCCGATAAATTGTCTGGAAAAGTTCTTGGTTATTCCGGAAAATTGCCTCCTGTCCTCAATCAATTTAATCTTGAAGTCCATCTTCTAGAAAGGGCAGTTGGCTCAAAAGAAGAGTTAAATGTTAACCCTTTACAAAAAGGAGAAACATTAATGCTAAACATAGGAACCTCTACTACTGTTGGTATTGTTAAATCTGGGACTAAAAGCACATACCTATTAACTCTAAAGATACCCGTTTGTGCAAAAAAAGGAAGTCGTGTTACTCTTGCTCGCCGGTTTGGTACCCGATGGCGGTTAATTGGTTATGGCATTATTCAGTAACTTTATGCAATTCTCTTTGTCTCATATTCCACTAAGCTGTAGTAGTTGACATACTCAAAAACTAAGATAATTATGAGCATAATCAATGATGTCTGTGTAAATATCTTTGGAAATTGATACAGTAAGTTTGCATATAGGTATGCCAATAGCATAACTGGCAAATAAAGAATCGTAAACGCATTAAGCCCGTATGCCAACTTTAAATGGCTTAGTATCTGTTTCTTGCTGAACTTTTTCTTTTTTAGAGCAACTACTCCCCAATAGTAGTAATACACTATGGTTGGAATTGCAACTATCAAATCAATACTAAATAATGCTGTGAAACTTAGTGCCATACTCTGTCTAATCTATTCAATCTTTATATACTTAACGATTGATTCTATAACCAATTAAATAAATACCCTCTTCCCCATATTATAGCGGGTGTCCTGTTTATGCTTCGTTTCTCTCACTAGAACTGTTTGCTGACGCTGTTGATGTTCCTTCTGCCTGTTGTCCTCTGTAAATCTTAACACTTGGAGGTGTCACGAGTATTATATCCTCTTTTACTCCTGCAATATCGCCACCAATTGCTGCAGTTGTTCTCTGTATCCTTTTTAGGGCTCTCTTCAGTTCCATTTTTTCCTGGATTAAGCGTGGCTTTATTTTTAAAATCAGAATATTATTTCTATCTCTTAGGTAATCTAAGACATTCTCAATATCCCCAAACTCGTTAATTGTGACAACTCTTACATATTCTCCTGTGTTTTCTGGTTTCTCAGACCACTCGACTTCAACATACTTTGGCTCTTTAGAAACTTCCGTTGGTGTCCTTGAAATCCTTCTTGGTTTGAAAAGATTATCTAGTAAACCCATCTTGGTTTTCCTCCCTTAGTCTTGTTTTATTCTAGTGCTATAAATAGTTTTCTCAAATTTATTAATGTATTCTCTTCTTAACGAACTTAGTAATAAGCTCCTCAATTTTCTCTTCGCTTATATCTGCCTGACCATTTGCTCCAGCTGCTGTTGGATGGCCACTCCCAGTACCTTTTATTATTTTTGCGATTTCTGGGATTAAGTCCTTTCCAAGATCGATTCCAGTTTCATTGTAAAATGAGGCAGATGCTCTCAAGCTTACACGAATCTCATTTTTTCTCTTTGATATTACTGCTGCAACATCGGCTCCTGCACTTATAAATGCCCGCGCTGATGATGCTTCAAACGATCCAATCTCAGACACTACTACAAGATAATTTGAAACCCGGTGGATTCTTGCTCTCTTAAATGCTTTTAATCTTGCAATCCTCTCAGATATATCCAGTGGTGTTTCTAAAAATCTTAACAGTTCGCTAAAGCAAATCTTGTGCTTTTCTAAAAGTTCTGCAATGATCCTAAAATTTTTTTGTTTTGCATATCTCAAGTGAGCCGTTTCGGCAATCATTCCAAATAGTATTGTAAATGCTGTTTCATCTGAAATTTTTATTTTTAACTCTTCTAGTAAATCATAAACTAATTCGACCGCAGTTGCTGCATTTTCGTCAATATACGACAGGTCAACTTTAAAGTTATCGTCTTGAATTGCATGATGGTCTATAACTATCTTGTAGGCATCTGATCTTTCAACTTCCTTATAAAAATCTCCAAGCTGACCAATGCTAGACATATCTAAAAAAATAATCAGGTCTGAATCAATGGCTGGATCTATATCGACTGTTGTGTTTGTTTTTTCAAGAATTTTTTTTGATAATAAACTTACTGATTCTACTGCGCCAATCCTCGTGTTTATCCCAATCTTTTTTAGTTCCTTGTAAAGCGCTAAAGCGCTACAAATTGAGTCAGGGTCTGCGTTTTTATGGGCTAAAAGCAAAGCTTCTTTCCCTTTAAATTCTCTTAAAACTTCTGCAAGCTTTTTCATTATAATTACTTATAATCAAGCTGCTGATCCAACTGAGCCTTGGAATCCATCTTGAATTGACTTGAGTTTCTCAGATAGTTTCTTCTCTTGTTCGGCAATTGTCTTGAGCCTTAGCTCATTTGTTTCAATTTTGTCCTTTAATTCTTTGACAATGTCCCCCTTGTCATATCTAATTAATATCTGGCCAACTATCTTGTAAATCTCTGCTTTTTCCTGTTGTTCAACTTCTTTCAAAGCATTTTTAGCTTCTTTCAAGTTTAATTCAATTTGGTATTTTTGAGAAAGAATTAATTTCAATCTCTCTTGGGCTTCTTGATATTCTTGCAGTTTTTGCTGCATTTCATTTGAAATTTCAACCAATTTTATCAACCTCTTTTATCGTATTTATCAGCCTTAAATAAGAATTTAAAGCTGCGCGCATTGCGCTCAAATCGCTTGCGTTTATCTTTAGGACAAGTTTATTTTTTTCAGCGATTATTTCTGCCTTAAATCTGTTTGTTTCCTCTATATCTGGCTTTAATGCCTCTAAAACTTTACTTGGATTTTCTAGTTTAATCCTGATTTCTCCAAGTATTTCCTGTGCAGCATTTTTTGCCATTTTTTTTGTTTATAGGCAAAATGTAAGTTCTCAATTAGGCAGTAACCTCTATCATTATACTGCTTTTACGTTTCTTGCAATTGGCTCTCTAACCTTAAAGAATATCTTGCCTCTACAATTTGGGCATTGAAGCGTCCCAGACGAATCGACAGGATTCTCAACAATCGTTCCACAAGATGCACACTTGTATCTCATATCCTCACCTCTTCTTGTTCTTCTGAATGCTTAACTTCACTTATGTGCAAAGTTGAAACTGCAACTTTTGGAAGCGGTAAATATGCTGCTCCTGCAAATTTTGCCCCACATTTTTGGCATTCCCATATTCCATTTGCAATCCTTACGGCACTCTTTGATCCGCACTTTGGGCATATACTCCTTTGCTTGCTAACGGCTTCAATATCCCTGACTGCGTTTTTTATTTTTCTTCCGTACCTTGCCTTAAATCTTCCGGTACTCCCGACTTTTTTTGTTTTGGTCATATTGCACACAAATACTGGCTGGTCCTATTTAAGTATTTTTCCATTCACCCTTTACAGAACCCGGTGTTTTTACTCTAAGGACTGCCCTAATTATTTGACTAACTTTCTAATCTCTTTTGTTTTTCTTTTTGCTGTTTTAATACAGTTTTTTATCTCGTCTGCAGTAAAGTATCCGCTTCCGCCTTTTTGCATTGCACAAACGTGGCCATTGTCTTCAATAGTCACTGTAAGCCTTGCATCCATAACACTCTCTTCTTCAAGACTTGGGTCAAGTACAATTGCATCTCCTATTTTTGCAAATGTGTTTGAGATTGGTTTCTTTACAACTGGGAGTTTCCCAAACTCCGGTATCTCTGTATGCTGCAATGCGTTTACGGCTGCAAAGGCAGCAGCATCTATATAATTTCCATCGTAGTCAAGCACATATGCATCAATGTAAACTACCTTTACCAACTCTTCTGGAGTTATGCACAGTTTCTTAAGTTCTATTGATTTGCTCTCCCTAATGCCCCTGTCAACAACTCTTGCCAGTTCAATTGCTCTTTCATCTGGTGGTCCTGGCTGGAAGTAAGGTGATGCCATTGGAACAAGTTCTGCGTTTACTGTTAAAATGCCTTCGTCTGGGGAATCTGGATATGGTTCACCCTCCCCAATTTTCACACCGCATTCAACTCGAGTGTTTCCAATTTTTACTCTTGCAGAACCTTCTGCTTTTCCAAGGTCGCCTATTTCAATCTCAATTGGTCTGTACTCATCAAATGCTCTGCCATCTAATCTCTTACCTTCTTTTATCGACCCTATAACTGAATTTCTTACCAATTCTGGAATTATCTTATTCATTTTTCTCGTACCTCTCTTTCAATGCTTTCTTTTGAAGCTCGTAAATCCTCTTAGTTCCATCTAACGCATACTTCAAAGCAGTTTCAAATTCTTCTTCTGTAAAATCTCCATCCATCTGAAGCAAAGTTATTTTGTCTTCATTTGGGGCATATGCAATTGGCATATCCGCCTGCCCGAAGTTGTCCTCTTTCCCACAAAGGTCAAGCACTACTGTATCATCAACCTTTCCAGCGGCACAGGCAGCAACAAGATCCCTCATGGCAATTCCTGCATCTGCTAGTGCAACAGAGGCTGCTGTTATGCCTGCAACCCTTGTCCCTCCATCAGATTGAAGGATTTCTATGAAGACATCTATCCCTGTTTTCTTGTACTGCTCTAAAAATATTACTGGTTCAAGTGCTTCTCTTGTGACCTTAGATATCTCTATAGACCTACGGTCTGGTCCAGGCCTCTTTCTGTCATCAACAGAAAATGGTGCCATATCATATTTTGTTCGAAGAACTGCTTTTTGTGCATTAACCAAATGTCTTGGGTGAAGTGTTCTCGGTCCGTACACTGCTGCAATTGCATGTGTACCTCCTACCTCAACATAAGCAGAACCATCTGCTCTCTCAAGAACTCCTGCCTTAATCTTTACTGGCCTTAATTCATTTGGTTTTCTACCATCAATTCTTTTTCCATCTGTTATCAGTTTAATATCACTACTCTTTCCCATCTGTCTTTTCCTCCTCTTTTTCTTCTACTTTTTTGGGTTTTAATTTGCTTGTGTTGCTACTCGCACTGCTGCCAAGTTCTTTCTCTAAAAATTCTTTGACCTTGTCAGTTAGTCCAGAAGTATGGGCTTCTCTTTCAATTAATCTAACTGCTTCAATTGCAGCGTTTGCATTTTTCCCATCTATCCAAACTCTCCCATTTTGGCCAACAACAATCTTACACCCAGTCATTGTTTTTAGCATTTGAACCATTGTTCCTTGTTTTCCAATCACTCTTGGAACTTTTGTTGGGCTGATCGTTATTAATCTCCCCTCTCTCAGCTTGAATAGCCCTCTATCTTTCATTGTCAATCCCACAACCATTGATTGAGAAACATCTATCACCTTTGCAAGAACTACATCCCCAATGTTGTAAATTTTTGAAAGGTCTTCTCCGTTTTCGATGTACCTCTCTGTTGCATTCGATATGGATATAATCCCTGTATATGGCGAGTTTAAGTCAACAGACCAATTTGAAAACGCAATGTCTGTTATAACTCCTATCACGAGGTCTCTTGGATGTGGCATATATTTTCCACTAAGCGGGATTACTTTTATAAATCGCTCCTTACTATCAACTAGCCCTAAAAGGCTTGAATAAACTTTGTCTTCTTTTCTAAAAGTGCCTTCTCCAAGCAAGTAATCCCCCTCTGCAAGTAATTCTCCTGGAATTACTAGTTCTCTATTTTGTTTGTATGTTTTCATCATTTCCTCCTTTTATAATCTTCTAAATTCGGCGTCTCCTTTGGTTATAACACCAATAGTGTCATAAAAATCCGTTTCAATACCTGCCGGAATTTTAATTATAACTCTTAACGTCCCATCATTCAGCCACTCTTCCTTTTCAATTGGATACTTTTTTAGTGTGCTGTATGCTTTTCCAGTATGTGCTGGCGGGATCTTAACTTCAATCCTAAGCTGTTCTACGCTTATAGGTATTAGTGTCCGTATGGCCTTTAAAACTTTTGTAATTTGTGAATCAACTGGTTCAAATGGGTTAATCGAGATATGAGCCTCATCAATTGCTGCTTCAATTCGTTGAGGCGGATTTGGTGCTTTTGTTTGTGGATTGTATGATTCCCTAGCGATTCTGTTAATAATCTCCCTCTTTTTTTCTTCTACTAACTTTTTTCTCTGTTCAGTTGTCAGTTGGATCTCGCCTTTCTTTATTATTTGTTTTGCAATTTCAAGAACATCTGTTGTTCCAAAAACTTCCTGAAGTGCTCCCTCACTAACTCTGTCACCTTTTCTAGCATCTTTGTAAATTTCTTCTACTGCGAGAACTTCATGAATGCTTATATCCTTGCCATCTCTTAGGGCAAGGGCTTTTTCAGAATCTACATAAATCTCGAAAGTCTTTCCAGCATGTGAATACCTTGCTAAAACAGCTTTGTCTAAACTTACCATCCTTCCCTTACTTTACATCTACCGCTTTTTTCCTGAATTTAGACTATTTATCGCTTTGGATATGTGCTTCTTTATTGACTCTTGGCTCAGTTTGTGATATTTTCTGTTTTTTGAAATATATGTCAACTCTATGCTTTTCTCATTAAAAATCCCTAAGTCTCCCTTATATAGGGCCTTTAGCGCTAAATCAATTGCCTGGTCTAAACTTAAGTTTGGCTTGTATTTTTTCATGAAAATCTCACGAACCTTTTCAGAGTTTTCTCCTATTGCAGTTGCTTTATACTCCCAGAAGGAACCTGACGGGTCTGTTTCAAAAAGTCTTGGCTTTCCATCAAAACCTGCGATTAAAAGTGCAGTTCCAAATGGCCTAACTCCTGAAATTTGTGTGTGTAGTTGCTGGTAATCACAAATATCCCTTGTTAGTGAATCAACTGGCATTGGCTCATCAAATGTCATCCTGTGTGATTGTGCAATTATCCTGCACCTGTCAATAATTCTTCGGCCATCTGCAACTAGTCCGGATGTTGCCGCGCCAATATGTTCATCTATCTGGTATATCTTTTCAACTGATGTTGGAACCATTAATTCATCTGTTATGTTTTTATCGGCTCCAAGCAAAACTCCGTCTGAATAAACAATTCCAAGCGAAACTGTTCCTTTTTTTACTGCTTCTCTTGCATATTCCACTTGGTATAATCTCCCCTGTGGAGAAAAAACCGTTATTGCACGGTCATACCCAAGCATTTGCGGTGGTTGCATTCTTTACCTCCTTTATATTTTGTTAATATAACTCTATGTTAATTCAATGTATTTAGAGCTCTAAGTATTTAAGTTTTTGTTATGCTAATTATTTGCTCATTTGTAATTTTAGCTTTTTAATTGTTCCTGAAACGCCCAGCGTGTTAAAAACAGCCGGTTTTTCCGCAACGTTACTTATCGTAGTAATTGCCCCTAGGACTTTTGTAAGCGCGCGGTTTGAGCATCTAAAAATCCCTCTTTTTCTTTTTTCATCGTACTCTATCAGCCACACATTTGTTTCTGACGCTCCAACTTCCCCAACAAATCTTAGTATAGCAGATGTTATCGATTTTATAATCTCCTTTTCATCCGGGGCATTATCACTAATGACCTCAAATCCAATATATCTCCAATTTTCCTTTTGGCTTGATTTAATTTTGAATTTTGTCATTAAACCCTCTTGACCCCTTCAACAATAATCTTTCCAGATATCTTTTCTCTGTTTGTTTTTATGATCCTCTTGGGGGTGTCTATCAATGCTTTCTTTGCTTCTTCGTGTTTAAATCCAATACATTCTGCAAGTGCAATTATCTGCCTCTGGTTTCTCATGTCATAAATACTGTCTGCTCCTGTTGTAAGGATTAGCGGCACTTTATATTTCCTTGCAAGTGAAAGGTTAAATCTAATTTTTGATATAAGATTCGCGCGTTTTATCCCGTAAACACTTATCAAGTCCTTCAAGTTTATTTCAAGTGCAATATTATTCTTTGCACATTCACGGGCAGCGCTTTGATCAACAAATGCATGAGATATTATGTCAATCTCACCCATCTCAGAAGCAGCTCGCATAGCACGAGGCTCCTTGCAATCTACAAGAATTACCTCTACTCTGTTCCTGTATTCTTCAATTGCTTTCTTTATTTGGCTTTTTTTACTTGCATGTATCTCTATGCCAGAAATAACATCTAACTTTGGATATTGCTTATTTAATCTTTCTTTAATCTCTAAAAATTTTTTTGTGTTAAATGAATTTTTAAATATGGCCCCAACTCCCCTTAATCTGAAGTGTTTTAAGAATTCCAGGTTATCGCCTTTTACTAATATCTGGTTATGAATATCGTACATCTTCTTATTTTTTAAAGAAACTCAATGCAATTGCTGCTATTAAAAGTACTCCTCCAATTATTAGTGCGTAGAGTGAATATGCGCATGGTCCAGCTTGAAACCCAAGCGCACTGGATCCAAATGGACACTTTGGTCCTCCAAAACTTCCTGCTTTGCTTGGCACTAGAATATAACCGTAATACCCGTACACAAGCAATATTATGGCAATTAGCAGTAATATCAACTTAATGTGTATTGAACCTGACTTATTTGTCATGTCTACAAATAGAATTTGTCTATTTATCTATTTTCCTCTTCTTTTTCTAGCGCGAATGCTTGGTCTTATTTTTTCTGCTCCATTCCCTTTGTTTCTAAGCCCGCGAGATTTCTTTCCGGCACTTGTAAGTCCCCGGTGCACGCGTTTTGTGTGCTGTCTATAGCATATCCAATTTATGTCCTTATCTGCTTTAATCTGTGGGTGTGCAGGATCAACTAATATAACTTCATAGTACTGGTGTCTGCCATCATCCCCCATCCAGTACGAATTTAAAACCTCTAAGTTGGGATATTTCCTCTGTACTCTTTCCTCTGCAATTAACTGTAAGCTTTTACCTGGCGTGAAATAAATACCCATCTTTGTTGGTTTTCTTCCCTTGTTAGGTCTGGGTCTTTTCCTTCTCCCTTTCAAAATTCTTGCACGAACTACAATAAACCCTGGTTTTGCTTTATATCCTAAAGCATGTGCTCTGTCAAGACGTGTAGGCCTTTCCAATCTTACAAATCTAGGTCCGCGTCTCCATTCAACATATCTCTCTCTTAAAAGTTCAGTGCTTGGGCTTTTCCAAGCTTTGCTTATATATTTGTAAAATCCCATTTTTGTCTCCTGTTGGTTTTAGCTCATGCCGAAGCAATCATCACGCGGTCAACAACCGCAACTTAGCTAAATTTATAGAATAATTAACTTAAAAAGGTTTCTACTCTACTCTTTAATTAAAATCGCATTAACAACGCCTTCTTGCCCGGGTCTGCTTGTAACTTTTGCAAGTCCAATCTTGGTTTCAATAATTGCGCCTTTTGTAATTACGTTTCTTCTAACGAAGTGGGGATTTGCTTTGTTTTCCTTTACAGAGATAATCTCTGCTTTTTCATACCTCTTTGTTTTTGGATTTAAGATGTTTGCTTCCTTGACTCGTATAGCCTTAATTTTGAAGTTTCCGCCCCGCGTCCTTACTCTTGTTACTTTTTTCTCTCCAGGCTTGACTTCAACTAGTTCAGAGCCAAGTTCATATGCTCTCTTTGATCTATACGAGTGGTATGCTCCACCTGTTTTTTTCCTTTTTGACCTTCCATGTGAAATTGCCATAGTAGAAGTAAACTAGCAACAGGTATATATATACTTTTTTAATTCTTGGAATCGATAACTATAAATACAGAACTGAGAAAAATACTCAAAAATGACAAATCAAAGACCATTTGATACCTTAAATGAATCTATAGGGAATGGGGTAATAATCCGACTTAAGGATGGCCAGGAAGTTCATGGAACTTTAAAGGCATTTGATGTACATATGAATATTGTCCTTGAAAATGCTGAAGAAGTTACAAATGAAAGCACAAAAAAGTTTGGAACCTTGATAGTTCGCGGGGACAATATCATTTTTGTTTCTCCTGGAAATAGCTCTGAATAAGGAAGAAACAAAAAGGTTATAAACTCTGGTCACAAGTAAATTGTTACTTTATCTAAAATGAGTAAAGGAACACCCTCGTTTGGGAAACACAATAAGAAATCAACACACATCCGCTGTAGGAGATGTGGTAAGCGTGCGTTTCACAGGACAAAAAAAGTGTGCGCTGCCTGCGGATATGGGAAATCAGCCAAGCTTAGATCTTTTGCCTGGCAAACAAAAACATCCTAATTGCTTAACTTTTTATACTACTTATAAGAATTATTAAGAAACTATGGGCCCGTAGCTCAGGCTGGGAGAGCGACTGGCTCTTAAGCCGAAAGGCAGAGCAACCAGTAGGTCGCGGGTTCAAATCCCGTCGGGCCCTTACAAAATGATTAAAGGAGTACTCAAAATCATAACCCGTGACAAGGGTGACTTTGAAAAAGTTCAAGGAGTTGTAGGTGACTTTAACAAGAAGTCGGAAGGCATAAGTTTTTTGATTTTTAAAAAAGAGCAAAAATCTGCTTTAAACAGTTGGATGCTTGTCCTAGATCGTAATAGTCCATTAACAAAAAAGTGGGGTGCTTACAAATTAAATCAAATCCTTGATTTTATAGATAGCGCATGGGGTCCAGAGTATGATTTGTATGTTGTATTCTTTGCAAATGATAACCGAAGCATAAGCAAGTTTATTGAGGTACTCAAAAATAAAGGAATACCCTGCGCTCTGGAGTTAATGCAATAATGGCAATACAACAAATTTTCTTTCTCATTGTTCTAGTGTTTGGTGGGGGTTACCTTGGGTACTGGTTCCGCAGATTTGAGATGTCTGGGTTTGAGCTATGGTTTCCAATGGGCCTAATAATTAGTTATGCTTATGGACCATTAACAGGGTTTGTAATTGCGTTTTCAATTATGTTTATCACCTGGGTTCTCTTCCCATATGGGTTACACCATCTAGCAATTTCTGCAGCTTCTTTTGGAATCATGTTTTTTGTGGCAGTTCATTTCTTTCCAGTGACTGCAGAGAACTTTTTAATAAATGGTATGATTGTAGCTTTAATTTTTCAAGGAGTTTCAAATATCTTTTACTTTTTGACGGGCTATCCTTGGGTTAGAATAATAAAATTTATAATAACAAACCTATTTTTTTGTTTCCTTATATTTAGTAAATTCGGATGGTTACTTATCCAGTGGCTAATTGCATAGGTGCAAAGTCTTTATATATCATCCCACATATAACATGATAAACCACAGATGGATTTAGAGGAAAGCAAAAATGAACTTAAAGAGGGAGGATCCCGATGGCGATCCGCCTCCAAGTCGATTCAAATGGAAAAAAGAATCTAGTCTTATCTAGATATTTCTCTATTTCTTCAAAAAATTTAAAGGAAAGTTCAATTGCAATTTTTATTACTATACTAACTGGTGCGTTTGCAGGCATTTTCCTAAGCAATTATCGTAATTTTTTATTATTGCTCCCAGGTTTGATTGTCTTGATCCCTGGCGCGGTTAACACACGTGGTACTATATTTGGAACTATGGGCTCACGGCTTGGGTCTGCTTTTCACCTGGGGCTTTTAGAGGGTTTTGATATAAAAAATAATGTTGTCAAAAACAATATTTACTCCTCGATGCTATTAAGCATATACCTTCCTGTAATCTTAGCAATTTTTGCGAAGACAGTGATGGCCCTGTTTGGAATTAATAGCATCTCAATTTATGAACTAATCTCTATCTCATTTCTTGGCAGTTTGATAGCAGCAACTATAATGCTTGGAAGTACTTTTGCAATATATGAACTTGCACACAGAAAAGGCTGGGATCCGGACAATATCACGGTGCCTTTAATAACCTCAATAGGCGACATAGTTACAATCCCAAGCTTATTCTTGGGTACTTTTATAATTCTTAGGATACGCGCCTATGTAAATATTGCAGGGGAAGTGATCATAATCCTTGCAATTGTCTCATTTATCTTAATGCTAAGATCAAAAGAAAACTTCAAGAAAATTGTTTTGCAAAGCATATTGATAATTGCTGCAGTTTCACTTATTGAATGCGGTTCTGGTTTGGTCTTGCAGGGATACATTGGCAGGCTTGCGATTGTTCCAGCAACTCTAATTTTGCTGCCAGCATTTTTAGATGAGGGCGGGAATATCGGAAGTATTTTTGCATCAAGATTGACAACCCAACTTCATTTAGGTCTTGCCGAACCAGAATACCACCTTAATGAATCTGTTGGGGAAAGTTTCTTAACTTCCTATGTGATTTCATTTATTGTGTATCCTGTTGTTGCAATTGTTTCAGTAATCCTAGGAAAATTAACAGGTGTCATTGAAGTTGGCAGTAAACTGATCGTTCTTGCTTCTTTATTTGCTGGAATTGCCTTAATAACGACAATCTCAATAATTGTTTTTGTATTGGCTGTTTTCTTCTACAAGCAAGATATTGATCCTGATAATGTTTTAATTCCAATCGTTACAAGTCTCGCAGATGTTACAGGAGTTATCTCCCTGATGTTATCTTTACATTTGTTTGGGATAATATAGCGAAAGGCTTTTTAAGAAACTTTGCAAATAGAAACGGAGAGAGGAATTTAAAAGATTCGCCGGCGTAGCTCAGTGGTTAGAGCGCCAGACTCATAAGTAGTTATGAGTGCTGATTCCGAAAGGAAAATGATATATATGGCGCTGGGAAATCTGGAGGTCGTGTGTTCAAATCACGCCGCCGGCACTAACAATTTTTGAAGCATCATTGTGCCACTTTTTTTCTTTAATTACTTAATTTTTACAAAAATTGATTGGAAACTTCTAGTTTGGCTGCAAGGGCTTACTTAAACCTTAGTAATCGTAAAAGATTTCTTTAGGATCCCTATCAAGTTTTTCAGCAAACTCTTTTGCAGAATGTTTATAAAATTTTTCCAGTTCTTTAATAGTATGATCAAGGATGTCTACTGTTTTTTTATCATATTGAGTGCGAATACCTTTATAGGAGTTTCTAAGCAATTCGTCCACTCTTTCCTTTAATTTTTTAGCAGTAGAAGAGATATCTTCAATGTCTATCCATTTTGCAATAAGTTCATCAAATAATTTTATAGCAACACCGCCACGGATGTTTTCTTTTAAAGCCTTTTGGATTACCTTATACAATACAGTAACTCTGAATCTCTTACGTAAACGCATAGGTTGTGGGGCATCTATTTCATCGTAGCACTTCCGATACATTGGTACATACTCTTCCAATAAAGACAGTGCTTCACGATAGTGACCAGATTCAACAGAACTAAGAATTTGCTTCCAAATATCTCGAGATTTATCACATATACCCATAAATAATATATGAGTAGATATACTTATAAGAGTTTCTTTAATCAGGAGATATAACCAATATAAATATCCGCTTTAATAATTAGACAAACATAAATACAACTAAAATCAATAATAAACTATGACAACTATAGAAGACCTAAAGGAAAGGTTTGAAGAGATAAAAGATCGGTATCAAAATATAAAAGAGACCACACCGCCTTCGGGCGTTCCAATAGACGTATGGTATACAATGAAATCCAGCCAAATGGTTGGGCTTACTCATAAAATAAACACAGCTATTCTCTTTAAGATTTATGAAATTGAAGATCCAGATTTTGGAAAGATAAATCAGCTTGTTACAGAAATTGAAGTTTTTGTCAATGGCATAAGAAAAGATTTAGCAACGCTGGAATTTAGAACGGCACTTGAACTTATCAAGCAAGGCAATCTTGACTCAGCGGAGCGCTTTACCGTATCTGAAAACTTGAGTGATGAGCAAAAGAAGTTGATATCTAAGAAAATTGAAGAGAAACAAGAAGAAATCAGAAAAAAGCTTAAGAATTAGCATATTACAAAGAGACGTTAATCAACGGATTCTAAAATTCTTAAATTATATTAACCTCTTTACCCACTAAACTTCAATATGAAAAAGCAATATTCCGGCAAAATTGAATTCAATCCAGAGCGAAAAAATTTAAAGTTTAAAATAACCCGGCCTATCAAATCTGCATGGCATTTGCTAAATTTTGTTGATGAGCTCGACTTGGTTGGCGATATTTTAAAGGAAAATAAGATTAAGGGCATCAAAGACCTCAATGGAAAAAATTTTAAAATTACAATTGAGATGGACTAATTAATATGTCTTTTCGCTTACAACTGTTCCATTTGCAGCAACTAAAACAACTTTGCCGCTTTGGTCATTCCAGAAGTCATCGCCAACGCCTGCGTACTTTTCAGTTGAAGTGCTTATGCCGTTGCCGCTGTAAATTATAAGATAATTGTTTAACTTAAACTTATCTGGAAACTTATAAAATACGTTGCCTGCCCCGTCTTCAATTTTCCAATTGCTGACATCCCAGTTTTTTGCAGTTATCTCAACATATTCATTCCCAGTGTATTGTATTTTGCTTATACTTGGTTTTTGTGTTTCAACAAACTGGCAGTCCGCTTCTTTCACATATGAGCATTGACCATTTATACAGCTATCAGTTGTACAAGGATTTCCATCATCGCAGTCCAAATTTGTTGTGCATTCAACAGACGTGTTATACGTTTGTTGTTGGTCATTTTGGTTTACAATTTCTTGGCTGCTTTGATTTAATTGAGGTGCACTGTTTTGGTTTGAGGCTTCTTTCTTAACGCAGCCAGCAACTAAAATAACAAACACAACAAGCACAAGTGCAATTAAAATTTTCTTGCTCATAATTTTATGTAAACCTAATTTATTTAAATAGTTTCTCCAAAAGAAATTATATATATCTTAATTTATACTCTATATTTATATGAATAAGAATCTAGAAGTTCCAATATGCCCAACACATAAAAAACCAGTAATATTTCTAGCAGATGGCATGTGGATTTGCCCCGATGGAAAACACAAGTTAAAATTTCCAGATGCAAGTCCATTATTTAAACTAACCTTTCACGGTGGGCTCCTTTTATTGTATCCTTTTTATTTGAAAGAAAACGGGACGGACCGAGCTGAAGTGCTTCTCTTAATGAAAGAGATTGAGCATTATCTAAAAGATGCTAATCTCTCAAAAAATTTACCTGGAACTGCATATTTAATTGATCAGGTTCATAAATGGGCACGCGAAAGTTCATACCAATTTAATGAAAACACTATGAAAATGGTGGATAATGCTGGCTGGGACCCAGATAAAATAGAAATAGATGATAAAAGATTAAAGGAAATCGTGGTTTACACTCTAGATTTCATAAAATATTTTGGGCTCATGCATGCATTAAAAGATCATCGGTTAAGAAATGTAAAAGAAAAGGTAAGTAACATTAAGGAGTATCTGGAGTCAGTAAGGGATTGCGATACCTACTTTTTCCCAGATAAAGTATATGACTCTGGGTTTTATGAGGATTTCTTGAATAAATCATTAAAAATCATAAATGCAATAGATAGCCCAAGAGAACTGGAAGAGATTGCTAAAAGTTTGAAATCCACGCTAAAAAAGAGAAAAATTATTTAACCCTATTTTCCTTTCATAAAGTCCTCAATTCTGTCAAATGCTTTTTCCAGTATTTCTATTTTTGGAAGGAAAACCAATCTGAAGTGTCCGCGCCCATATTTCTTGCTGAACCCAGAGCCATGAACCATCAAGACATATTTCTTTTGCAATAGGTCAAGGATAAACTTCTTATCGTCTTTAAACTTTGGATCCTCAATCTTTGGGAACATGTAAAGCGTTCCCTCGGGCCTTACAACCGAAAGCCCTTCAATTTCGTTAATTCTCTTTGTTGAGTAGTCCGCCCGGCGCTTTAACTTTTTATTTGTTTTTTTCACATGCTCGTGTGG
>JALTGF010000170.1 GCA_027077325.1 archaeon | reverse complement strand
GTAAGGACCGAGACAGGAAACATAAACAACCTAGCAAGAGAAATAGCATATAAAAGCATAGACAAAGATGGAAAGTTTAAGTATAAATGGATAGGACCGGATGACAACAGAACAACCAAAATATGCAGAAGGATAACGGAAAGAACAAAAAACGGCGTGACATTAGAAGAATTAAAAAAGATAATAAGGGAAGAGGCAGACCCTAAAACTTACACACCATCAAGACCTTTCAGCCCTCATATAAATTGCAGACATACATATGTCAGAGTGGTATAGATGGAAATAAAGATTAAAACAAAAAAGGATTTCATAAATGCAATAGACAAGGAGTTAAATGATTTAGTAGATAGAATATTCATGTTAAGCCAAGAAAATATAGTAAAAAAGAGAATATCAGACACAGGATTTTTATTGAAGTCTGGAATCGTAAAGCATAATTATTTGGAAAAGGAAATTATATACCAAGCCCCATATTCAGATTATATTGAATTTGGAACTCAACCGCACATGCCTCCAGTCGAACCATTACAAAGATATGCAAAAAGAAAGTTAAGAGCAAAAAATTACGAAGAGGTAGGTTGGGCAATAGCAAACAAGATAAGAAAAAAAGGAACAAAACCAGAACCATTTTTACGACCAGCAATAAACGAGGTGTTAAGTAAGCTATGAAGGTTTTAGCCATTTCAACAGATGCTCTCTTTACAGGACTTCTAGACAGGCTTAAAAGTGAAGGAAACCAAATTAAACTATTTATCCAAAATCCTAAAATGAAAGATGTAGGAAATGGAATGTTTGAAAAGATAGATAGTTATGAGGATTATCTAGACTGGGCAGATATAATTGTTTTTGATGATGTAGGATTTGGAGACCTTCAAGACAAGTTAAGAAATGAAGGCAAGATGGTTATAGGCGGGAGCAAATACTTTGACACATTAGAACAAGATAGAACAAAAGGTAAAGAAGTATTTAAGTCCATAGGTTTAGAAGTTCCTGATTTTTGGGAGTTTAATGATTTTGACAAGGCAATTGATTTTGTAAATGAAAATCCAGGAAGATATGTAATCAAACCCTACGGCAAGACTGAAAATTATAAAGAACTAGCATATGTGGGCATGAGAGAAGATGGAAAAGATGTAATAGCTATTCTGGAAAGATATAAAAATAGATATCCAAGCTCAAGCGAACACATAGAACTAGAACAGTTCATTAATGGAATTGAAGTAGCCACAAGTGCATATTTTGATGGGGAAGAATTTGTATATCCAATCAATATTAACTACGAGCATAAAAGATTTTTCAACAATGATTTAGGACCAAACACAGGAGAACAAGGAACTTTGATGCATTGGAAACATGGAGACTTTAAGCTATTTGAAGTAGGGCTTTTAAAACTAGAAGACAAGTTAAAACAAGAAGGATATGTAGGAGTAATAGACATAAACTATATTGTAACAGAAAATACTGCCTATCCTCTGGAATTCACAAACAGATTTGGATATCCTGCCCTGTTCATAGAGCTAGAAGGGATTAACAATAGAATGAGCGTAACCGAGTTTCTATTAAAGCTTGTGAACCAAGATTTAACTATCCCAGTCCCAGAAGACGAATATCAAATAGGAGTAGTAGGAAACATGCCCACATATCCATTTGAATGCCCAAAAATATTTGAAGAACTCTCAAAAGATATCCCAATCTATATTCCAAATGACTTAAAACAAAATGTCTGGTTATGTGATGCCTATTACAACGGCCAATATAGATTAACAGGACAAGTAGGATATCCATTTGTGGTAACGGCAAGGGGTCCAACAATCCAACAGACCCAAAAGTTAGTGTATGATAGGATATATAGAATAAGACTTCCAAACATGTATTATAGAACAGACATAGGAGAAAAAATGAAAAACCAAATCCCAATCCTTGAAAAGGAGGGCTGGATATGAAAGGAAAACATTTAATCATAGATGCAGAATACAAAACCGAAATAACCAAGTCCCAACTTAAAAAATTCCTAGA
>JALTGF010000169.1:1672-2034 GCA_027077325.1 archaeon | reverse complement strand
AATATCCTTTATATTCTTTTTTAAGGGATTGCAATCGTTCAATTCGTTTTTTGTTTTCATTTATTAACTTCTCATAATCATAATTGTTTCTTGGCATACCTGTGATATCAGTATTCTCCCAAAAAAATTCCTCCGCACTCTTATACTTTCTTGCTTCTTTTGCTAATGGTTCTAATTCCTTTGGTATTTTAGTTGTTGCTTTCTCTACTGTTTGTTTTGTGGCAGGCTGCCCGGCTATAGTTTCTTTTACCTTCGGCAATTCTTTATTTATAATAGCCTGGGCCTCTTGTTTTGATTTATCTAATAATTCGCCAGGGATTGGTTTCCCTTCTTTTACTAATTTATCTATCTGTTGGGCAGCG
>JALTGF010000169.1:0-1662 GCA_027077325.1 archaeon | reverse complement strand
GCTAACATTTTTTTCTAATCTCTGCAATTTTGGAAGAACTTCTTGGTCGATTATCTGGTTTGGGTCCATCCCCGAAACACTTCTCGAAACAACTTTGCTTTTCCTAATAGCATTTTCTGCTTCCTGCAAGGGTATTTTTTCTCCCTTTTTCATTCTTTCTATAATCGGCTTAACTTCTTGGGAGGCTTTTTCTAGGGCTAATCGACTGGCTGGTTTTAGTAAGTATTTGGTAGCTCCTCTAACACCGGCTCCAACTGCCCCCATCAATCCATAAAGAGCCAAATCTCCCAATGCTTGTTTTGCCCTTGAACCATCTTCGGGCTTATGGAGAATTTGTCCTGTCCCGAGCCAGCCTATTAAATCAGCAGCTTTCTTCCCCCAAAAGCCAAGTTTTTCTCCCTTGTTAGCTATCTGAAGGGCTTTCATCGCCCCACTACCAGCAACCTCATAAGGTGCCACATAGCCACCAAAAGAACCACCAGCCTCAATAGATTTCTGGGTTGGGCTAAGTGTCTCTCGCCAAGGGCTTGTAAATTGCTCCCATTTTTTCTCAATGTCATATCGAGCCCTCTGATTAACAGGAATATGGAGGGCCGTCTCAACGAGATTTTCAACTCCAGAAATAGGAGACAAAATAGCACTCTTAAAAGCTCCTTCCGTTAGCGCTTGTATCCCCTTAAAAGAGGCAATACCCTTTTTACTGAAAACTTTTTTAGTAGCTTCTGGTAAGCCCTTTATCACTTGCCAAGCTTTTTGCCCTAAAGACATTTGTTGCCAGGCATTAGCGGGCAATTCTGGGGCACTCGGCCTGAAACCAGCTTTTTCAAGCGGTGTTTGAGCCTCCGAGACAGGCAGTCTTTGGGTTTTTAAATACTCTGCCAATGGGGCAGCAGGAACGGAAACTGACTCGGCAGCCTTTGGTCGAGTAGGCAGAACATCATCAAAAATGTTGCCACTCTTTTGTATAGTAGGTTGTGCTGATCCTCCCTTTGTGGGTAGGACATCATCAAATATATTCATATTTTTTACCCACCGAAGCCAGTTGAGCCAGTTTTTAGCCCATAGGCCTCAGGATTAGAAGGATTCGCAAAGACGGGGCTGAAATAGGTATCAAAGTCTTTCGCACTAAATCCCTTTAATGTCCATGCTCGCTTTGCTTTCTTATACCAATCAGGGCTTACATATCCATCGGGGCCAATGTTTTGATTGAGTTTTTCAGCCATATCAGAAATAGCCTGTTGTTTTAATTGGGACGATGTTTTTCTCGTGCCTCCTCCAGCTGTCCCAATCGGTGTGCTTTTTTCTACTTGCCCCGTTCTTGGATTGTATTGAATAAGATTGTAGCCAGCCCAAGCCGAACCAACAACTTTGGTAACTCTTCCATATTGAGCTGCTTTTGTTGCTGCTTCTTGAGGCGTATCATTAACAGTAATTCCAGCATTAGGATATTGAATCATTAAATTCATCACATCGGTTAATTGGGTTTGTTTTAGTTTCAATTGGTTTTGATTCCATTGGTAAGCTAAATCCCATATCGCCCTTTCATTTTTATTCATTGCATTGAAGACATCGCTTTTAAGGTTGAATAATGTCTTGAAGTCATTGACATTCTGCTGGTATCCCATTGTCGCATATTGAACGGTCTTATCTGCCAAACTTCTT
>JALTGF010000168.1 GCA_027077325.1 archaeon | reverse complement strand
TGGCAGGAGATGTTGCCATAAGCAAGTATGCACACGAGGAAGCAATTGACCACTACAAAAACGCATTAAAATTGCTTAGAGAAAAAACTGACAAAAAGAGTAAAAAACTCCAATTAGAATTTCTTGAAAAGATAGCAAATGAGAGTTACTTGCTTGGAAATTTAGAGGAGTCGTTAAAATATTATGAGAAGGTTTTGAGAGAGAAAGGAGCCGATAAAAAGACAATTGCTGAGGTTTATAGAAATATTGGTGAGCTGTACAGGGAGAAAAACAACTGGAAAAAAGCAATTGAAACCTTTAACAATGCTTTAGAGATATCTAAGGAGATTAAAGACATTTCAGGGATTGCCGATGCTTATTACGGATTGGGAATGGTAGGCAGATGGAGCTGTGATTTTAATATGGCAGAGGAAAATTTTCAAAAGGCAGTTGAGTACAGCAAAGAATGCAACAAAAAAGAAAGTTTGGCAAGAGCTTATCGTGGATTAGGCGACATTAGCATATTCCGAGGGAAATACCAAGATTCCATTAATTACTTAGAAAAGTCTATCAAGTACTTTAAAGAGCTGGGAAAGTTAGCAGAAGTGGCAAGCACATATCAAAGATTAGGGGATACCTACAGAGAACTTTATGATTTAGAAAATGCATTCAGATACAGCCTTTATTGTAAAGAGTATTCTGAGAAATCTGGATACCTGAATATGTTTGCCCGCGCGGTTGGGACAATGGCAGAAGCAATAATGCAAAAGTACAGAAAAAATCCACAAGATATTAGCAGTTCGGAACTTAAAGATGCAGAGAATTACTTAAATAAAGCATATGAGATTGCAGTAAAAGTAAATGACCCATATTTGATTGCAATTCTTCATTTTATTTACGCCCAGCTTTACAAGTTAAAGAAAGATTGGAAAAAAGCAGAGGAACACTTTAACGAAGGATTTGAACAAATGGAAAAATTGAAGATTCCATATTATACCGCATATGGTTATTATGAATTGGCGTGGTTCTATGTATATAAAGGAGAAAAAGCAAAAGCAAAGGAAGCATTTAAAAAAGCTTTAGGAATTTATAAAAAAGTCGGCGCGCCCGGGAGAGTAAAAGCTGTCGAAGAAGAAATGAGAAACAGTATACTCACTTTGACCAAGTTTCTTTCAAAAAACTAATTAGATCCGAAATCATTTTTTCACGAGCACCTTTAAAGTAATGATCTGCTCCTTCATAGATTATTCGTTTGAGAGGGGGATTTAAAAATTTTCCAGCTTCCATGAGTTCGTCTGAGTGATAAAGAGGAGTGTCAACATCGTTAGACCCTTGAAGAATCAACACTGATATTTTTAACTTTCCAATCCATTTATCCGGTTCATATTTTTCTTTGAGAACTTTATGCTCTTTCTTCCAGTATTCAGGATCACCACGCGCACCATAAAATCCTTCCCTTGCACCATGCTTTGATTCCTCCATAAATTTGTTAAAGCCGTCTGGTTGCATATTGTTGTAATCCCTTATTAGACCATCAAGATCAACCAGCGGTCCAAGAAGAACAAGAGCACTAACCCGAGGATCATTTGCTGCTACATAAGTTGTGTAAATTGCACTATAGCAATGGCCAAGCAGGCCTATTTTTTTCTTGTCCACATTTAGACTGTAAAGATAATCAACTGCTGCCTGAACATCCTGAATTGCACCCTCAAATGTAAAATCGCCCTCGCTTTCCTCAATACCTCGATAGTTTAATTGAAAAACACTTATTCCAGATGCATAAACTTTTTCAGCAATATCAACATTTCGATGATCTCCTGGAAATCCATAACACATTAAAAGGATAGGTGCCCCTTCATGAAAATAAAGTCGTCCGCTAAGTTTCTTTCCACTAATTGAGCTAGTAAAAGTTATATCGGTGATCATTTTTATTTGGGTTTTGATTTTCTGAGCTTGTTAGCCAACTTTGTAAATTCTTCATCTGTAAGCTCTAGTAATTCAAGATTTTTGCCATGCTTTAATTTAACGTTTTTTAGATGCTTACTTGGAAGGATTACCGGGATCTTTATCTTT
>JALTGF010000167.1 GCA_027077325.1 archaeon | reverse complement strand
ATACCAAAAAAGACAAGTTCTAGTAATCCAAGTTTTCGTTGTAGCTTAACCATTTTTGTTTTTTAGGTAATTATAAACGAAATCAATGTCGCCATTGATTAAGTTATTTAGTATTTCTTCAGTAGAGTTTATATGTTTATAATTAAGGTCTTTTAAATGTTTTCTCAAAATTTGAAGCCCGGCATCTGCAATTGAAATTGGTTGTCTCTTAAATTTTTCAAAGAGTTCTGCTTTGCTTGGGAAGCCATAACTTATTACTTTTCCTTTTCCAATCTTAAGTATGAATTTATTGGAGAAAGTCGTTTCAATACTGCTTAATGACAAGTCAGAGGTCTCATATCCCTTTTTTAAGGTCCCATCTAGAACAACTCTAACAAGTGGCTTTGGAGTTTCAGCAGGTATTTGCTCAAGTTCAGAAACAATTAGATTATGCACTCCCAGAGGATCAAGATCATTAAATTTTAGGTCTTTATAATAAATTTTTCGTGCAGTGCTTAATTTTTTAAAAATTAGATTACCATTTTCAATCAACCAGATTCCCTTTGGCCGCTCACTTTCAATTTTTCTTAGCTGGGTGCTGACAGTTGAACCTGCAAGTATAAATTTGGTTTTACCAATACTCGTTTCATCGCTCCAATGGATGTGCCCGTCTATAATTAGGTCAAACCCATTGGGCATGTCTTCAAAATTTAAAATTGAAAAATCATCTTCAGAATAAACATAATGCCCAATGTTTTGGTGCAGTAGAAGGATATTGTACGCACCAACAACTGGGCGAGGATCCCAGGTCTTAAGCACATTTCTGGCATATTGTTCAGGGACATAGGACATCCCATGTATGGCAACCTTTTCATTATTTTTTTCAAACACAATAGTGGAGGTATGCAACCGTATTAACAAACCTGCATTTTCAAGCAGTTGAACTGGATTTGTAAAGCCCCGCCCCCTACGATCATGATTTCCATTAATTGCAACTATGGGCGTCCCATTAAACACAGTACCAGAAAGTTCAGACTTGCTTTTGTTTATCAGGTCAACAAGACGAACATTGCTTGGCTTGGTGAGTGGTCTTAAAAAAAGGCGCATTGCACGCCCAAGCACTTCTTGAGAAGGGACACGACTATCAAAAATGTCACCAGTCATTATGATAATGTCAACATTTTCTGATAGGGCAAGATTAATTGCTTCCTCTGCCTGCCTAAATGAGTCATCTCTTCGCTCAGTATTGTAAGAAAAACCAAGGTGCAAATCTCCAATAACTGCTATTTTCATAAAAGTAAATAAATTGGATAGGTTTATTAATTTTGAGGAGAGAAGATTTTAAATACTCTAGCAAACTACTGCTTGGTATGGCAGTATTAAATTATTGGCTAATACTCATTTTAACATTTATAGGAGCAGCATATTTGTTTGTTGTATTGTCAATGGCATTTAAAGAGCGCACATTTGTTTCAAGCCTTACAATACTCCTAGTCATTATATTTATCATAACTTATGTGTTTAGGCCTGAATTAATAACCAAGTATGCACTTTCAGGGGCTCATTTGAGAGCAGGGGAAGGTTATACACTTATCACATACATGTTTCTGCATGCAAATGTAGCACATATATTTTTGAATTCGCTTGGGCTACTTTTTTTTGGGTACCATGTTGAAAAAGAAGTAGGGGGGGCACCAATGCTTGTTATTTTCTTTACAACAGGGCTAATTGCAGGAGGAGTTTTTGTTTTGACTTCACCAATAAATGCAATGGTTGTTGGAGCATCTGGAGCAATATTTGGCCTTATGGCATATTTAACATTGATAAGGCCATTTAAGATAAGCCCAATGCCATTCCTTATACCAATGCCTGTTTCGCTTGCAGCTGCAATTTACACAATTATTGCAATCCCCTTATATATGAATGGGCAAATGGGGCTAATTGCCCACAACGCACACCTCGGAGGGATGCTTGGAGGGGCTTTAATGGCATTTGGGATGAATAAGCAACAAGCATTAAAGGGGCTAGTTATCGTGGTATTACTCGCAGTTATAGTGTTTGTTGTTCCAAAAATTATTGCAATTTAA
>JALTGF010000166.1 GCA_027077325.1 archaeon | reverse complement strand
GGGGTCAAGCTATCAAAAAAGGAGTTACAAAAGACCAGTTGGTTGAATTTGGAAAGCAAAAGCAAAAAGATATCCGACCTGATGTAGTTGAATTCTTAGAATTCCTTAAAGCAAAAAATGTCAAGGCAATTGTAATCACTGCCGCTCCTGATGTTGTTGCTAGAGAAATATGTTCTCCATTAATCAAGAAAGAGCTTCTAAAAAAAGAAATGATTTATTCTTCTGATACTGTTTTTGAAGACAATAAACTAAAAAAGATTAACTTGTTAATTGGAAATGAAAAGTTTGAAATTATTAAGCTATTTTCAAAACTAGAAAGAAGTTCTCCTAAAGAAGTTTGCCACATTGGTGATGGGCTTGCTGACTTTTTAGCTCTTAAAGAATGTGGGCTGGGAATTGGTATGCTAACTAACCCTAATCGAGGCACTCAACGCTTAATTAAAGCATTTACAAAAGTTCATTTTAAAACCTGGAAAGAAATTCTTAAATATTTTTCAGAGCATCCGGAATTTTTTGAATGACATCTGTGGCTGTAAACCCATACTCATATCTATCTTTGCACAAGTCTCCGGCAGTTCCATTTATCTTAGCAGCATAATATGCAGCATCAAATAAACTAAGTCCCTGGCTAATCAGGCCGGCAACTATCCCACTCAAAACATCTCCAGTCCCACCTACGGTCATGCCAGGATTGCCTGTGCTGTTCTTCCCTATCTTATCTCCATTTGTTATTATGTCAATTGGTCCTTTAAGCAGTATCACTATGTTTGTTTCTTTTGCATTCTCCCCTGCGAATTTTCTGGCATTTTCTGCAGTTGCTTTTGTGCCTGATATCAATTCAAACTCTTCTCTGTGTGGAGTCAGTACAACTTGTTTGTCCCAAATTAAATCTAAACTATCTTTAATTGCCTTTAATCCGTCGGCATCAATTACCATTGGCTTATTGCATTTTTTAATTATGCTAATAACTGCATCAATTGTTTCTGGATCTACTCCAAGTCCAGGGCCAATTACAACAACATCTGCTTTATTGAGGTGCAAATCTATCTCTGTCAAATGTGTTCTATTCAAATGAGCTCCTTCTAATTTTATTGTTATTAAATCTGGAGAAAAAGAAGCAATTATGTCTGCTGCTCTCCCAGGTGCCGCGACATAGGCAAGGTCTGAGCCAATCCTTAAAGCAGCAAGGGCGGAAAGTGCTGGTGCGCCAGTGTATCTTTCACTTCCGCCTATTATCAGGACTTTCCCATTGTCGCCTTTGTGGGAATTTGGGTTTCTCTCTAAAATCATCTGAGTTTTCTCCTTACCTTTTGGAAGAAATCTCGCCTAAACTTAATTAGGTATGCATGCTTTTTTGATTGTGTAATCTCTACCTTGTCCTTATCTGTTATGTTTGGCCCATAATATCCGTCTAAGACAATTAGAGATTTTCTCTTTGTTATTGTTTGAATTGCTGTTTTTGCATGGCCTGGAACAACAATTGCCCTCGCACTCAATCTAAGTGGGGCCATTGGGACAATTGCGTATGCCTCAATTAATGGGTCAATTATCGGTCCGCCTGCGCTCATTGCATATGCAGTTGAACCTGTAGGTGTTGAAACTATGATACCGTCTGCATCAATCTCATCAATCCTGTCCCCATGAACATTTATAACAAACCTCTGGAGTTTTGCAGGAGTTGATGTTGTTACTACTGCCTCATTTAGTACGTCCCCAACATACTTTCCATTTACTTTCACTTCTAGTTTTGTCCTTTCATCAATAAAATAGTCGCCCTTTAAAAGCCTATCCAGTGATTTTTGCATTCCGTTTGAAATCTCAGTTAAAAACCCAACACGACCTCGCATTAAGCCAATTACGGGAACTTTCTTTCCATTCAGCTCTCTAACTGTTTTTAGCAAAGTCCCATCCCCTCCTATTGTGACTATTGCATCAACTTTTGGGTTTTTTAAATCAAAAACATAGTCTTCACGTCCAATTTTTCTAGCAAGGTCTGGAACACAGTAAACTTTTGCTTTGCCTTCTAAATATTTAATAAGCGTAAGTGCGGCCTTTCTAACCTTAAGGGTTTCATACTTTGTTGAAAGACCTAT
>JALTGF010000165.1 GCA_027077325.1 archaeon | reverse complement strand
CGGAGTAGACTTTTACCAAATTTCCATCTTGTTGGAGTTAGTATCCGAAGATGCACACATTTATTATATGGTATCACACCCTTAACACCATATTGATGAATACCGATTTTATACCCCATATTTAATTGATAAACGTCATCAGGAGCGACGATATTCCATATTGATATTTGCCCTCGTGGTGCAATATCATTAACAACCACAATATCATTTTGCATTTTATATATAATTTCCCCAACATAAAACCCGAAAGTAAACGCCGAAGTCATTTCTCTAATGACATTCTGAATTGTAGTTAAACTTAAGTAGGTCTCATCCTCTATACTCCACGTTACTGAACTGAAGAGCTGTTCCATTCTAAGAAGCAATCCACCAACAACAGGGTCATTCCACCGCATTTTATTGTAGTTTACTAATCCTTGTGTTGACTGGAGCTCAGACATATAGTCTCTGCCCATATCTCCGTAAAGGTCAAAAAATCCTATTGCCCCCATTTGGCGGGGATGAGTCCTCTTCTTAGACGAACTTTGAGAATTTGCCATACCTATTTCCTCTACTTAAAGTTTTCTTTCTTCCAGCTATTTTTCTTTGTGGAACATAGACACTACTCTTTTTAACAACTATCTGAACCGCTTCAGTCAAGCTCAAAGCATCCGCCTCATCAGGAGAGCTACCAAGTCTCCTTATTAGGGTTCTCTTATCTTCAAGAGCTACCTTCTCCTTTGAATAATCAAACCTAATGTTTGTAAGCTGTTTTTTAAGTTTTTCAGGTGGTGGAACAGGGAAATGAAGGTTTTCAAAATCTCTACTTACCTTATCATAAAGCTCAGTTCTCTTATTCTCATAAGTTTTCTCAGCAATCGCTTTTTCACTTCCAATATGTCCGATTACCTCAAATAAACCTTTTTTATTAAGTTTTGTATAAACTCCATCACCTTTTCCGATAGCATCCACAACTGCCGTCAATTGTTTTTGTTTATACTTAAACCTCCAAATCCCTTCCACCTTCTCAACAAGGTCATCGGTGTCAAGACGAGGAAAAATATCCCACGCAATTACAGAATTACCCTGCCTATGGCAGATTACACTTGAATCGGAACTTCCACCAACATCAATCCCAAGAACAATTGAACCATCTTGAAACTCTCTATTTCTTAAAAGAACTTCATCATATTTTTGCGGGCTAACGATTATACCATCACTAAGTTCTATTAATTTCCCAAGAACTTTAGCCTTATACATTCCACTTTCTTTTCCATAAGTTTCTATAATCCTTTGCTCATAAGCTGCATCCACTAATGAGCTTTCTTTTGAGCTATAAAATCTCTTAGTCCACGTCCCATTTATAGTCCCGCTCATTATATTATAATAATAGCCTGCTGTAGAAACAGGATTTGAGATTAAAAGAATATAGGAATTCTCACTCGTCATAGCACCATCAAGGGCTGTAAAAACTGGGTCAGGAACACCGCTTGCTTCATCTACCACAATCAATAGATAAGGTGCGTGAAAGCCCGCTAACGTGTCATTTATGTCTTTTTTTGTATCTTTTGGAACTGTCCTTGCAACCGCAAACCAGTTTGGAAATCCTTTAACAGATATTCTCTGAGTAGAAACATCAAAAAGATTTTTTAATTTGCAACGATGCACCCAGAAGGGTATTTCACTCCAAAGAATGTCTCTTAAAAGATGCCCATTAGGGGCGGTTGTTGGAATTTTACTGAATGGATGGGTTGTTAAGAACCACAAAATTAAAAGTGCCGCTGTTGCGGTTTTACCCAAGCCTCCACCACCCGCAATTGCAAGAAACCTATCTTCTACTAACGTATTTCCAATATCAATCTGTTGGTCAGTAATAAAAGGAAGTTTTAGTCCATCAAAGTTAATAAACTCCCTTACCCAACCTTCAAAATCATTTTCATAAGTTTTCTGCAAATTAACACAGATTTCAAGAGCCTTAGAACTTGCTTTTTTTCTCACTCTTTTTGCTCCCTCTCAATCTGGGCAAAAATCTTATCAAGCTCATCTTCATCATCCTTTCCACCATTACTCTTTTCCTTTGATTTCAGGTAATATTGAAGTTGAAGACTAACTGCCTGAATAGTTATACGTTCATCTAC
>JALTGF010000164.1 GCA_027077325.1 archaeon | reverse complement strand
CTTATCAAACAATTAATGATCTCAATCCTATAAATATAACTGTGGACAAATACGGAAACAGAAAAACAACTGTAAATGGGCCGTATAACTTCTCTTTTAGTTTTAAAATTGGATCCACAAGAAATGACTTGAAAGATTATCCATATCCGTTTACCGCAGTTGGCTATGAAGAGTTTTTGGGAACGACTGATAAGATTGATCCAAAGAATCCTACAATCACTGAAATCTCAAAAAATCTAACTTCTGGAAAATCAACTGCCCTACAAGTTATTGGCTCTATAAATAATTGGACACATGCTTATTTGACTTATACATTGTCTGAGCCAAGAGATCTGAACACTGAGGAAATCTTGGAAACAAAAGCAGGCAGGTGCGAAGAATTTTCACGCCTTTACACAGCAATTGCCCGCGCTTCTGGAATTCCAACAAGAATTGTTATTGGGTGGGTTAATGCAAACGGAACACTTGACTCCCACATGTGGGCAGAAAGTTATGTGCCAAGTATGGGCTGGGTATATGTAGATCCATCTGCCCCCGAATATGGAACAATGTCGCAAACTCACATAAAGCTGTACGCTGGTCCGGATAAACTTGCAGAAACTTATTATGGAAATCTCCCCACAAGGGGTATCTCTCTTAATCTAAGCATAAACTCATATATGTGTACCTTTGACAAAGTTGAAAATTGCACGCTTTCTTCTGTGAGCACCCTCAGTGGAGTGCTTAAGGAGTAACTATTTATATTTTGGTTCATTTTTTATCCATATGGAAAAAAATTCAATCTCAATCATTTTCCTATCAGTAACGCTCTTACTTTCAGTACTGCTCTCTGGTTGTATCCAACTAAAAAAGCCAGAATTTGAAGCGCCTTTCTCCGGGGCAGAAAACATAAACAACAATCCAACAGTTCTCTGCATACAATTGTGCCAGCAAAAACTTAGTGAAGGTACAGATTTAAGCACCGGGCCTTGCCTCTCAAATAACATAACTGAAAATTGGGTTTGCGATGTTGCGCACGATCCTAGGCAAGTGATTGACAACCAGCCAAGGAATCAATGCCCTGCTTTCTTAAATGGTACGGCAAAGCATTTTGTAGAAGTTGATACTGAATGTAATCTAATAAGGATACACTAACCTAAATATTTATATCCCCTTATAGCATATTGGTTAATATGACCAAAGGAAGAAAACCTAAACTAAAAGAGATACCTAGCACGAAAGACCTTAAACGGCACTTTCGTAATCGGTTTATTCGCCTTAAGAAAATTGAGCATTTTGACAAAAAAGTCGTTGAAAAGCATTCAATTAACCATAAACTCCCCAAGGAACTCAAACAAGAATGGTTCCTTACTGGCATAAAGGGTTTTGATGAGTTAACTGAAAAAGGCATTCCCAAGGGTTCAACTGTTTTAATTTCAGGTGGCGCTGGGACTGGCAAAACAATATTTTGCCTTCAAACTGCATATAATGTTGTCAAGCAAGGGGGAAAAGCCCTTTACCTGAGTTATGAAGAATCCGTACTCAATCTAAAAAAGCATATGGTTAATTTTGGCTGGGACCCAAATGTGGTGGGGGACTCAAACGGACCATTAATGATAATAAAAGAAGATCCTTTTGAAACATCTTCTGCTGTTGAGGCAATGCTTGCCGAAGCCAAGGGTGAATTGCTTATTGATATAAAAGACATCATTGGCATTGTTCCAAAAGGGTTCAAGCCAGATTTCATTGTTGTTGATTCCATATCTGCAATTGCGGCTGCATTTGGGGGTAAAAGCAACGAGTATAGAATTTATATTGAACAATTATTTGAATACTTCAGGTCTTTGAAGGGAGTAACTACTTTTTTGGTTTCTGAAACGGAACAGGTGCCAAAGCAATACAGCAGAACTGGTACCGAAGAATTCCTCGCCGATGGCGTCACGGTGTTGTACAATTTGAGGGTGGGAAACATAAGGAACAATGCACTTGAAATCCTAAAAATGAGGGGCACTAAAATAAAAAAGAAAATTGTTCCTTTTAAAATTGAAGATAATATTGGAATGGTTATCTTCCCAGAAGAGCAATTATTCCAAGATGAATTTAGATATGAATAGAATTTCGGTTAGGGGTACCCACCTCCTGGTACAAGTATTGATAATTTTCCTAGTGTTTTCTATATTACTCACGCCATATGCTCTTGCAGATTCTCAAAATTCAAGTGCACTAAGTTCTGCTGCAAATGCAACCGCGCTAAGTGATAATCTTCTAAATTTATCTGCACCAGAACTGCCGGCACCAGAAATTTCGTCTGATTCAGTTGAGCCGGAGCCACAATATGAAAAGCCAGTCTATGGGCCAATTCCAAACTACAATTCTGGCGATTGTGTTGGGGTTGAACCGCCGGCAAGTGGCACTTGGAAAATTAATAACACTACTATTTGCAAAAATACAGTAATAACCCTAAATGGAAACTTAAATATTGAACCTGGCTACAAGTTGGTCTTTGACAATGTAACCCTTCGAATGAATGTGACTTCAAATGGGCAATACTGGATAAATGACTACGGGATTTTTAATGTAACAAACCAATCCTTTATAACAAATGGGGACACTGCCGCGGCGCATTATATCTTTTATGTAAGGCCTGGTGGTTTTTTGAACTTATCTGATTCAAATGTAAGCGGATTTGGCTATACTAGCAATGATCATCGGGCAGGGATTTACATCAATAACAACGCATCAAGCGTGATAAAAAACAGCACGATTCACTCTAATTTGTATGGTGTCATCTATCGAAACACGACTGGCAATCTGTTGTATAACACAACCATATACTCGCCTAGTGTTAGTGTGTACCTAAACACTAACTCTGTCAATAATACTATTCAAAATAATACCCTCATAAGCACAAACAGCTATGGTGCTTACCTGTACAGGGTTACAAATAACTCTATAGTTGGAAATTACATATCAAGCCATAGCGTTGGAATTTATCTATATCAATCAAATAATAATTCCATTTTAAGAAATTTTGCAAATAGTTCTGCATCCTATGGTAACTACCTTTACAACTCAAGCAGTAATTCAATACTAAACAACACTTTTATTAGTGTAAAATCGTATGGCGTTTATCTAAATAATCATGCAGGGATTAATCTCCTTGAGCAAAACAATGTTCTCGGGTACTACTATGGGCTCTACACTTATAATCATGTTTCAAATAACACCTTCAGAAACAACACTTTCAACAGTTCTCATAGTTATGGAATATGGGCCCGATTTCATTCAAACAATAACACCTTTGTAAACAATACGATATATGGGCATAGTTTTGCCTTTTGGATTTATCAATACTGCAACAATAATTCAATACTAAACAATACTATTCTAAGCTCAACCAATCTTGGTCTTTATGTTTCTTATCATTCTAATAATACAAAAATTATAAACAACAATATCTCTTCTCATGGCGTTGGAATATATCTTTACTATCATGATAACAACACTGAAATATTAAACAATGATGTCACAAGCTCAGCAAGTAGTAGTCTTTATTTTAACAACAATAATCTAAATGTTGTTGGCAAAAATAATATTATAAAATCTTATAGCGTTGGAATTTATCTCTCCAATAGAAACAATAACAGTCTTTTTGCAAATAATTCTGTGAGCAGCTCAAACAGTTATGGAGTTTACTTGTATACGTTCAATCGCAACAATTCCTTTATTGAAAATAATATAACTAGCGGGACTCGATATGGGATCTACTTTTATAGAAAATCTGATTATAACTTATTCTATAAGAACAACATTTCTAGTTCTGCTGACGATGGCATCCAACTTATAAATTCAAGTAACAACAACTTCACATTAAACAATATCACTTCTGGCTCTGGTTCTGGGGATTACGGTGTTTTAATAACAAGCAACTCCTCAAATAACACCTTTAAAAATAATTCTATTGTTACAGGATATGCACAGGCAGTTTATGTTCAATATTCTGACAACAATACTTTCATACAAAACAACCTTACTACTCCAAGCGAGGATGGTATAATCTTGTATAATGCAGATAACAACACTTTCATTAAAACAAAAGTTTCGGCAGGGACTGGTTCTGGTGATTATGGTGTTTATATGGGAAATGTTGTTAGGAACAATAGATTTATTGACTTTAACATAACCCGGAGTTATTATGCACTATATTTTGATGCGTCTTCTTTCGACAATAATTTTACAAATTGTAACCTCACTTCTGGTTCTTATGTGGTCTATACTAGGGATTCTTCAGGAAATGAACTTACTAATTGTGTGTTCTCTAATAATTTGACTAGTAATGATATCTACTTAAGAGGGAGTGGGAATCTGACTTTTACAAATGTCTCTTTCAATCACTCCCAACTTACTTATTATGCTGGCTCAACTGTAAAACTTTTTGTAAGGTGGTTCCTCAACTTAAATGTTACCGATCACAACGCTGCTGGCCTGAGCAATGCGAATGTTTCAATTTATGATAAGAACGATAACTTGCTTTTAAACAAAACCACTAATTCATCTGGTTACTTGCCAAAAACTGCTTTTACAGAATATTATCAAGAGCGTTCTGGGAGGACATACTTAACAAACTTCACGATAAATGCAATTCGAAACGGGTTTGCTCCAAACTCTACTTCCTTAAATTTAAGCACTAACCAAAATGTTGAGATAACTTTAGTAAATCCAGTTCCAAACTTGACATCTGTTACTGCGTCTCCAACTCCAATTGGCCCTGGGCAGACAATTTTAATTGATGCAATTGGGGAAAATGACCTTAACGGAGATCCTATACAATTTTTCTGTGGCAGTTCTCCAACACCAAATGCTTCAAATACTGACTGCACAGGCGGTAGCACCTCGGACAATTCTGCCCCTTACAACTTAAATTGTACCTTTTCAGTTCCAAATCAAAATGGAACCTACACGGAATACTGCCGTGTTTTTGATGGGGTTTCCTACTCGGAAGCGAAGTCAACCTCGTTCATCGTGGATTCGTCGCCACCGTCTGTTAATCAAATAAACTTAAATCCAAATTCTACAGATGATGTAGACCCCGGCGTGCCAATTAGCATAACTGCAAATGTCACCGATGACAGTTCAATAAGTTCTGTAATATTCCAATACAAGATCAGCAATTCCTCAACATGGACAAACGATTCTATGGATTACAACTCAAGCATTGGGCTGTATGTAAATGCTTCATTTACTCCCAATCTTAACGGGACTTGGCAATACCGGATTTTTACAAACGACACGCTTGGAAACTCTCGTTATACTTCAATCCAGAATATTTCTGTCCAGTACGATTACTCTTGGCAGGTAATACCCCAAAGTTTTGGAGCAGTATCTGCTTTATTATCTCATAATGTAACTCTTGGAACTTTGTTTATCAATAACACTGGGGACTATCCTCTTAACTTTGATTTAAGTTCAAATTGGCAGAATACATTTTACAATACTTCAAAGTCATTTAATCTGACAAATAAGTCCTCGATAAATCTTACTATCACTGTTACTGGGGCAAGCATGCCTGCAATAAACACAATTGTAATTAAGGTAAATGCAACAAATTCAACCGCAAACCCTGGCTATCAGTATGTAAATGGGTCACTTGTTTCCTACACTGGCGGGCCTTATCTGTATGCTGAAATCACAAAGTATAACCTATCTGTTTCCCCGGGCGATACTGGAATAGAACTCAGTGCGAAGGTAAAAAATATTGGAAATGAAACTGCCGATAATGCCTGGTTGCTATGGGCGCTTCCTGCTGGTTGGGTAGTCACTTCAGGTGATTTAAACCATTCTCTTGGGCAACTTCTTCCTGGAAGTATGCTACCCGACGAGGTTGATTGGGCAAACATAACTATAGATATCTCTTCAGATGCTCCTACTGGGCTAAAAACAATTAATGCTACGCCTGGATTTTTAAATTCCACTAATCGGACAAGGATTGGCTCAAGAGCGGTTTCAGTTGTAAAGCAAGGAAACACTATTATCCAAGGCGGTGGCGGAGGGGGTTCAATTGGTGGGGGTGGAGCTGGAGGTGTTGAAGTAGTCCATCCTGGTTTGCTGACTAACTATACCTATTTTGATGTGACAAGGGGAAAAAGCAACGAATATCCAATTGAGGTTAAAAATATCTTCCCTGGCGCAGTTCTTGAAAACTTAAAATTGTATGTATACGGCTACTATGCCCAATATGTCACGGTCTACCCATCTGAGTTTGATAATATTGGCCAGAATGAGTCTCGTGTGTTTTACCTAAAAATCTCCGCGCCATCTTACCTAAACCGTGGTGAATATCCAGTAAATGTAACCTTGGTTGGGGACATTGTTTATGGAGAAAATAGAAGTGTTGTTTATAATTTAGTTGAAAAAAGAAAGGTAACTTTAGTGGTGCATGAAGTAAGCCCAAAAGATGCAAATGCTTCTTTGCTTGCCGCTAGGTCAGACATTAACGAGTTAGTCGCAGCGGGCATCTCTGTTGGAAAGGCAAAGAATCTTCTTGCTCAGGCCAAACAAGCATATTCAAAAGGTGATTATGGAGTTTCCAAAAAATTGACCGACCAAATTCATGAAATAAAGTTGGAGGCAT
>JALTGF010000163.1 GCA_027077325.1 archaeon | reverse complement strand
ATTTTGCTTTATCTTTACTCGCTTAGTAATTTAAGTTATGGGATTTATATCTCAATTTTAATTGTCGTGTGTGCGGCGCTTAGATTGGCAAGATTTAATGTTGAACGGGATGAGACATTTTTTACAGGGCTCCCATCTCCAGCAGTCGGATTTTTTGCAGCAGCATATGTTTTTTCAGGAGTAAGAGTTGACCCAAGTATTTTAGCGTTACTTTTTGCATTTGTGGCTCTTTTAATGGTTAGCAATATTAGGTACCCAACATTTAAGAGAGCAACAAAAAAAGTTTGGGGTGGGCTCATAACATTGATAACTGCAATTTTGATTATATCTTATTACTATAGAGAGTTTGTATTGTTCCCATTCATATTATATGCAGTTATTGGCCCTTTTGTATTAAAGTGGAGCAAAAAATGAAAAGGCTATTTGGAACTTCGGGGATACGAGGAGTATTTGGGCAGGAAGTAACGCCTGAACTAGCAACATCTGTTGGCCTTGCCCTTGGCACTCAGATAAAAACAGGAAAGGTCTTAATTGGCCGCGACCCGAGAACAACCTCGCTTGCACTAGAAAATGCAATTGTTTCTGGATTGGAGAGTACAGGAGTGCATGCGTTAAGAGCTGGACTGATACCAACACCGGTTTTAGCATTTTCAACTCGCGCTTTAGGATGTGATGCAGGAGTTATGATAACAGCATCCCACAATCCCCCGGAGTATAATGGGATAAAACTCTGGAGCAAAAGCTCAATGGCATTTCCAAGGAGAGCAGAAGAAAAAATTGAGTCGGCAATTGAGACAAAAAAGTTCAGGAGGGTTGATTGGAGAAAGGTAGGCCATTCCTTAAAAATTAATGTAATTAATGGATACATACACGAGGTAAAAAAGTTTGTAAGAATAAACAAGAAATTTAACATAGTCCTTGACTGCGGAAACGGCGCGAACTCTGTTGTTTCTCCACTTATTTTAAAAGAGTACTCAAAAAAGTTGAAGTGCTTGTTTTGTGACCCAGACGGAGCATTTCCAAACAGGAAGCCAGAGCCAGTAAAGGAAAACTTGAAAGAACTTATAAAAGAAGTTAAAAAGCAACAGGCGGACTTGGGCGTAGCGCACGACGGCGACGGTGACAGGATTGCGTTAATTGATGAAAAAGGGGAGTTTGTAGATAAGGATAAACTGCTCGCGCTTCTCGCGAAAAATGAGATTAAGAAAGGAAGCAAAGTTATTGTTCCTGTTGACACTTCAAAACTTGTAGAAGATGTTGTAAAAGAAAATGGCGGAAAGGTCTTAATGTGTAGGGTGGGCGATGTTGCAGTCGCGGAAAAACTAATTTCTCAAAAAGGACGCTTCGGCGGAGAGCCAAGCGGATGCTTCATATTCCCTGAGTTCAGTTTTTGCCCAGATGGGATTTTAAGCTCGTTGAAAATTTTAGAGTTGATGAGTAAGACAGGAAAAAAATTGTCTGAGTTGGTTGAAGAGCTTCCAAACTATTATACAGTAAGGAAAGTAATTAAGTGCAAAAACTCTGAGAAAGAAAAACTTGTTGAGAAGTACTCTAAAAAACTCAAAAGGATTGAAGGGATCAGAAAAATAATTCAAGTTGATGGCACCCGAGTTGATTTCAAGGATGCATGGGCATTAGTTAGGGCATCGGGAACGGAGCCAAAGATAAGGATAACTGTTGAAGCAAGAAACAGAACGAGAGCAAATGGTATTCTTAAAGAACTGCTAGAACACTCTTAAGCATTGGATAAAATAGTAAGTAGATAAACAGCACTATGAGAATCAAAAAGACATAGGCAAAAATTCCAATACTAAGGGCGGTAGGAACACCCAAAGATTTTTCAGCATCTTCCATTTTTATCTTTTGAAAAGTACAAGGGGATTTATAAAGATTTTTATTTGAATAAAATAAACACTATAAAAATGAAAATAAAACCCCTTGCATTTGACTCTATGGGAACACGATCTATGTGCACATTTGTTGAAACAAGTGATGTTAAAATTTTAATTGACCCTGGTGTTTCCCTTGGGCCAATTAGGTATGGATTGCCGCCACATCCAATTGAAATTAAAAAGCAAGAGGAATCTTGGAAAGAAATTAAGAAATATGCAAGAATTTCAGACATCTTGATAATCACGCATTACCATTATGACCACCACGATCCTGATGAGCCAGAAA
>JALTGF010000162.1 GCA_027077325.1 archaeon | reverse complement strand
CTTTTATGGAAGAAGAAGAAAAAGGTGAAAAGGAAATTAAATTTTCAATATTTAAATTAATTAAAGAACTTAAAAAACTGGATTTAATTTCAATTATAATTGCAGAAGAAGATGTTGAGGAGCAGCTAACTAGAAAAGCTAATTATCTAGTGGATGGTGTTGTTGAACTATCTCTTGATCCCCATACAGGTTCCAGATTTATTGAAATAGTTAAAATGCGTGAAACCAAACATGAAACTGCTAGGCATTCATTTGAACTAAGGGAAGGAAAAGATGGCGGAATAGTGATTAAGGGAAAAGCATAAAAATATATCTTATTTTAAAATTTCATTGAAATTAATTGTTTTGTGCACATGCTTTTTTGCCTTGGATATGAATGTCTGGATATTTTTATCCGGGAACTCCGGATCATAAGGCACAAACAACAGTATAATCACTTTTTTGTCAACAACAAGATTTTTAAAGTTCTTTACAATTTCCATAACTTGCTCTAATTCATTTTCTTCAATTATTAGTCCAAGCTCTACAAGTATGGCTGTATCCTCAGTGATGCCTTTAATAAACTTCCCAATCTCATAGTCGCCTCTGCCTTTTAGCGGGTTCAACCTCTTTCCGCCCTCTGGTATCTTTGTATCACTTTCCTTGCTGATTAAGTTAAAGATTACGCCTTTCCTTATCTTTTCTAATTCTTTGCCTCCCCAATCTTCTTCAAAGAGGTACTCTGGCAGTACTTCTGAGCAGTAATATCCTTTCAATCCTTTCTTTACTAGTTTTGAAAACACTTCAATGGTGTGATGCGGGTGGTCTTTTTCTATGAACAAGTAAATGTGCTTAAATTTAAGACCTTTAGCAATTTTTTCTGGAAGTTCTTCGCCTTTCTTTTTTGCAGGTTTTGGTTCAGTTGGCTTGGGATTAACTATGTTTTTCTTTTTCTTTTCTGTGCTTTCTATCTCCTTGTATGTTGGTGCTTCTGGAATTTTTTTCTTTGGTTTTTTTTCCTGTTTGCGAACTTGAGGTTGTTGAGCTGGTTGATCTTTTAATTTAACTATAACTATGTTCTCCCTAACTGCTTTTGTTAGTGTTGTATGGCTCTTTATATTGTTCAATACTCGTTCTATTTTTAATCTTGCAGCACTTTCTCCGCGCCGGTCGTCATATGGAATTGAAACCACAACTGCGATTTTCTTACTAGTATTGTAAGTTTTTAAAATTGTGAGTTCCTTGCTCTTTTCAAGTTTTTCAAGTATGTCTAGCAAATTATTAAATTCATTATCAAAATTTAAGGTCTTTTTAACTATTGGAATTACTGATGCCTTGCTGCTTGGGAGCCCTTTGGAGCGTCTTTTAAATTGTATCTCCTTGATGAGATTGTCAACTACTTGCTTCTTGTCAATCACTATTGCATAGTTTTTTGTTTTTATCATTTTATCCACAACCCTATCGTACATTCTTAAGTTTGTAAATGGCTTTTGCATACATATCTAAATTTGGAATATTTTCTAAGACGTAATCAACAAGATCTAAATACGCCTCATATTCCCTAATTATATTTGCCCAAGTTCCAAAGAATGAATTGTAAATTTTTATGAAATTGCTAATATCTGACCGTTCTAGTTCTCCAAAAGAAGGCGAGCGGTCTTTAATATTCCCGAGAATGCTGTTTATTATCTTGCCATTGTTGGCTTCCAGCACTTTTCTAATATCCTTGCTAATGTCCAAGAAATAATTAGTTAGTGCTCGCGCAGGTTTTGTGGAATGCTGGATGTCTTTTAATATCAATTTAAACTGCTTCTTCTTTTTGTGTGGTAGTCCCTTTCCTGTTATGCCTTCAACGCTGTTAAACAGCCCAGACTTGTTCAGTGCGCTGCTAATTTCTTTGATGCTCTTTTCAAGATTTTCCCATTTGTCTCCGCTCTCTGCAATATTCTTCAAGATGGGATACTTATTTGAATTTAACACTCTATGCAAGGTGTACCAGAACAAGTTGGTTTTCTGATCATTCAATGTAACGCCAGATAAATCCTTGCATGATTCAGCCATTTTCTTAACATAACTAGCTGCATTGTTTTCATAAGGGGTGTGGCTTTGGTATATCTTCTCAGAATATTTCTTAATAAATATATTCAATGTTTTATAGTACGTATCTTTCAACGAGTTGTATTTTGGCTTAAATGAAGCAAGCCGCCTGTCTTTACTTGAAGCAATATTAACTAATGCAAGGGATAACAAAAAGTTATATGCTTTTTTAATATCCTCTTTCTCACCTTTTTGAGGGAGATTATATTTGTCCTTCTTTAACTTAAGATATGCTATTGTTTTCCCATATGGAAACCTGATCTTGTATGTGGTGTCATAATCTCCAGGTATCCTGTTTGATAATCCGTCTTTGTTGAGTTTAATCACTAATATGTTTTCCCTATCTGTTCCAATCTCGGCTTCTTGCTTTAAGAGCCAGTTGATAAACCCCTCATTTGTATTGTTTGCTGTGGTATTGTATACGCTATCAAAATACTCTGTTTCTGTTTTTGTTTTTATATAAGAAAAGTCCTCACCCATATAATAGCTGTTTCCTGCTGTTTTACCGCCAAACATCTCTATACACTACCTCCTGTATTGTTGTTTGAATTATTGTCTACGTTGTAGTCTATCTCAACATATATTGAGTCCTTTAATTGCCTCAAGCTCTTCAAGTATTTTCTCATAATGACATACAATAATTTGTAATTCAATAGCATATATATCCAGGGCAAGAAAACTACAAAATAAAGCAAGGCAAACCGGTTAGGAGTTAGGTCTCCTCCTGTTGTAATGCCTCCTGAAATAGTGGCATCAATAGTGCTTATAAACCTGTTAAAGTCCCGCTCAGTGAACCATTTATAATCCTTGTACTTCTGCACATCATTAATCTTTCTTAACAGGTCATCAATAACCCCTAAATTTCTTTTTAGCCTGTCATCAATGTTCTCAGCATTGTGAAGTGCACGCCCTAATGAGTTGCTAAACAATTTCAATGCTTTCTTGGAATTATGCTCCCCTATGGCTTTCTTTAATCCAGACCATACCCCTTTATCCCATACCAAATTAAGGTCTTGTGACAAATTTCTCTTTATTTGTGTTGTTGTGTCCTCCTCTCCATTTATCATTGTTTCAACAAACTCTCGAATTCCTCCATGCCCACTCAGGACAGTAAACTCCCTGAATTTTTCACCAATTGACTGGTCGTCTGGTGGGTCAAATTTATAATTGGTGTCATCAAGCCCAAATTCTGGTAATTCTAAGCCATACCCAATTAAAATGTTGCTTGTCTCATTATTATATACGTTAAATAATTCTGTAACCTCTTGTGCAACATCATTTATATCGTGTGAGTTTAGTATTTTTTGTCTGGACTCTAAGAATTTCATTAAAATTCTAGAGTGCGGATAAGATGGGGTCATCTCAAGAAGTTCTCCGCGACTTATTTTGGTCCGGTACCAGTTTAAAATGTGATAAAGGGATGCAAATTCTTTTTCTTCATTTTCACGGCCATCAAACTGCAATCCAAAATTCCAGCCATCTTCTAGGACCTTTTTGTCAACATCAATCAAATAAAGAACAGTGTCTTTGTGAGGGATTTCATCCCCAACTGCACGTCCTGACCTTATCTCGTATTCTTCCCCATCTATTGTAAACTTAGTAACTTTTCTGTAAAGTTCAAAAAGTGGCCACTTGTTGTCATTTAACTCAGCATTAAGTTTGTTTTTAATCTTGTCATCATATGCCCGTAAAGTATCTGATAACTCTTTCAGTTGTTTTTTCTCCTCAATCCTAATAGCTTCTCTCCTCACTTTCCTTCCTTCAGGAGTTAAGTATTGCATAACCCTACCTTTTAGTAGGGTGAAATATATTATTGGAATAATGAATATGAGCAATATTATCCAAATCCACCCTGATGCCCCACTCTCAGAACCAGAACCTGCTCCAGTATATACGCTTCCAGCCGAGCCAATCCCAGACATGTCAAAAAGGCAAGAGCCACAGGCAGAATTAAAAATTACCACCCCTATAATAACAAGTACAACTGCTGCAATTGCTACCCAAGTTTTATCGGTCATTTTTACAACTAAATAGTGTATAAATTATTATTTAAAGATTTTTAATATGAATAATCCTTGTACTCACAGTACAACTTCACTAAATTTAGCAAACAGATGCCTTCCACCATAATCCTTGTTGGAGGTCCATATATTTGCGCCATTGTTGTTATAACCTCGTCGTAGTCAGGATCTCCCTTGAATTTACTATCAATCTCTTTTTTAATCTTTGTCATTACTCCTTTGTCTGGATCGCCAAATTTGCCAAGTCTTTCCTCAAAATACCTCCAATTATTGCTAATATCCTTCAGAATATCGTCCTTTAAGTTTTTTTGAGCCCTGCCTGTAATCGTTTGTACTCTTCGTGTTTTATCGAGTATTCCACGTGCCAGGGACACAAATTCTTCATATGCTGCGTGAAGGTTTCCACGGGTATCATAAAATTTGCTAATTATCTCTGTGTTAATTCTGTCCCAAAGTGCCCGGTCCAACATAGGTGCACCCATCTTGTTGCGAATGCTGTTTATCTCGTTGTATGTTTCATCTAGTGACCCTGTTGCAAATGTTATGAACACTTTTGACAAGTCATAGGTTTTCTCGCCATCCTCATATAAATCGCCGTTCTTATTTGTGTATTCCTTGACAATCTCAATTACATACCCCTTCTTTGGGCGCCTGTCCTTGTCTCTTAGTGTCCCATATGGTTCAAATACACTTTCAAGTGCCCTGTATATTATCATCTCAAATGTTGAATACTTTTGGTCCCAGTATTGCCGACCATAAAATGGTATTATCCTGCCTCTCTGACTTCTTGAGTTCCCTCTTGAAATCCAGCCCTTAAATATTAAGTAAAGTGGATAAGGGGCATCTCTCATACGCGCAAGTAACTCTGGAATAAAATCTCGAATCTTCCCCTTAAAATTGCCACAGTATTTCCCATCTAAAATGTCGTTTCTCCATGTTCCCATAATCTCTGGTGGGATAACATCTGTTTTTCTTGCTGTAACTCTCTTTTTTAACTTGAAATGCATCTCTTTAGATTCCCCATCATTAATATCCAACTCTGGTGGAACTGCTTCTGTAAATATGTATCCTGGCTTATTGGCATGGCCTTTCCAATGACCTGGCGGGACAGAAACGCTGTACTGCCCGCTTGAATCAGTGGCTGTAGTATATGCAGCAGCTCCACTTGATAATGTAACCGTTGCATTTTCAATTAGGTTGCCATCTAAGTCACTAACTGTTCCAGAAATTGTGCACATATTTGGTACTGATGAGCCAGATATCTCTTTCAAGGTAAAATTAGCCTCTGTTTCTTTTCTTGCCTTAATATCAACTTCCTGTGACGGGGGCTGAGGATCTTCCCAGCCATTCTTGGACACAGTTATCCTGTAATGCCCTGGTGATAATACGACCCGGTACCCATGTTGGCTAGTATTTGTTTGACTTGCATATGTGCCGTCCGAACTTTCAATTGAGACAGTTACTCCTTCGATGTTGTCCCCTGTTGTATCGTCTGTAACTACTCCTTTCAAAACACCGTCTCTAAACCTTGGTTTAGGCCAGATACTAATCTTGTCCAGCCAATTGCCAGCGCGGCATGCATATAACACTAAAATAATTGGTATTAATACAATGAAAACAGACATCCAGTCAATTCCCCCCGTTTGTTCAGGGGTTACTGGAACTGAAACTCCTCCACCTGCCCCGCCTGCCGGGTACTCAAATAAGCATTGGTCGCAAGCTGCATTGAATACCAAAACGCCTATCACAATAAGTACAACTGCTGCAACTGCTATCCAAGTTTTATCAGTCATTGTTACACCTAAATAGTGGGTAATTTATTATTTAAAGATTTGGAAAAAGCTATTTAACTATTAAATCCATTTAAATCGCTATGGAAACTGGCGAGAAAATTGTTGTAACCTGTGCGTTGCCCTATGCAAACGGGCCGTTGCATGTTGGGCACATAAGAAGTACTTATCTGCCAGCAGATATCTACTACAGATACTTAAAATTAAACAAAAAGAATGCTGTTTTCGTCTGTGCGACCGATGAGCACGGAACTCCAATTACTGTTCGCGCAGAGAAAGAGGGAAAAACTCCTCAGGAAATTGCAAGCCGGTATCATGATTTAATAAAAAAAGATTTTGACGGGCTAAACATAAATTTTGACATCTTCTCAAGAACTTCCACTGAAACAAATACAAAAAACGCGCAGGAATTCTTCACTGTTGCAAACGAGCGCGGCTACATCTATGTTAAAGAAGTTGACCAATACTACTGCCCAAAGTGCAAGCGCTTCTTGCCAGACAGGTATGTTGAAGGAAAATGCCCTTACTGTGGCGCTGAAGGCGCGCGTGGGGATCACTGCGAAGTTTGTGGAAAAGTTCTTGACCACCTGGATGAGCCGCACTGCCTAATTTGTGGCTCAACCCCAATTTTAAAGAAAACAAAGCACTGGTTTTTCAAATTAACTGACTTTAAAGAGCAACTTAATGATTTTCTTTCAAAAAAAGAGCTCTCAGAAAATGTAAAGAACTATGCAGTCACTTGGCTTGATAAGTTGCAGGACTGGTGCATAACTCGTGACCTGAACTGGGG
>JALTGF010000161.1 GCA_027077325.1 archaeon | reverse complement strand
GTTGGCTTTTTATATTTTAAAAATTTTTTGTAGTCAATTTTTGTTGCAAGACCTGGCATATCTAAAAGATTCATAATTAATTTTTTTGAGCCAGCCTTGATTTCGATATGCTCAACCCTTTGGATAGTTCTGGTTGTGTGTGGCATCTCCGAAACAATCCCAACTGGTTTTCCTAGCCAGTCAAGAGAAATTTTATTTGCAAGTGTTGTTTTCCCTGTATTTGGCTCCCCATAAATTCCTAATCTGATTACTCGCTTTTTTCCAAAAAGGCGCGTAAACAGATTCTTTAGGTGATGAATAATCCGTTTTACCATTCTCTAAAAACTTATTATTATAGGAGATATTTAAACACTGCGGATTCAGAAAATTAATATAGGAAAAAGAACACATTTGAATTATGATTGAGGTCAATGAGGCTAGACTAGACGAGACAAACTATCGAATTGAGATAGACAGCAAAATTCAAAAGAGATTGATAGAGATTCTTTTAAAGGTTTATCCAGAGAAAAAAAGTTTTTTGCAGGAAGATAAAGTTTATGAAGATACTGCAAATCGGCTTCTTGAGAAATTAAGAGTTAAGGAAATAAAATTTAAAGAAGAACTCGCTTCATTGCTAAAATACCATTGGCTACTTGAAGGGTTTAGAGAAACAAGAGAACTTGAAAAAGAAAGTTTTGAATGGTTCTCTGAAATCTTAAGAGAATTAAGAAGGAAAAGGGAATGCAGAGAAAACTTTAAACTTACAATTTTAATGTATCGCGTGTGGTTGCTTGTGAAATGCAATATGAGAAATAAATTTGCAATGATACCTGACAAAGAATTTAGGCAGTGGATTGTCCCATTTAAGAAACATTTTATGGAAACATTCAAGAAAGATTGGGAATTGAAAAAGAATCCCTCAATTGGATGGTTTGGGAGATATCCAGAGATACGATTTGGGCGATGGTTTTAAAAAATTAGATTTGCCGTTTTCCAGTATAAACCCCAAACTTGTTTATTGCATCACGTAATTCTTTATGTGTCTTGGCATATTCTTTAAGAGGAATTCCTTTGACAGTAGCATCAACTGCCTGCCGCAAGCCCATAGCACCATATTTGCTTCCTTTTGGATGCCAGTGGACCCCACCGCCTGCTTGAATAATAACATCTTTCCCAAAGAACTTTACGAGTGCAGGAACCATTCCCGCATGCAACCCTCCGGAAGACACAGGAAATACAGGCTTTAGCCCATACAATTCTTTTTTAAGGGATTCAACATTTTCAGCAACTTCTTTTTTATTTTCAAACATTTTTCCAACTACAGTCCCTATGTGCAACTGGTCCATGCCAACGATCCTTGCAAGAAGCGCAACAACACTCATTGAGATTCCATGCTTGGGATTTCTTGTAAATGCCGCGTGCATTGCGCGGTGTGCGTGCAGGACTAAGTTAAAGTTTTCATTTCTCAAAGATTGAAGCGCAGACCAACCAGTTGTTATTATGTCAACCATAGCGTACTCATTTCCATAGTCCTCAACAAGCTTTGCTCGGCGCAACATTTCTTTTGTTTCAGCAGTAACATTAATCATGTAAATTTTCTTTTCCCCTGTTTCTTTCTCTGCTTTCTGCTTTGCAGCAAAAACTTTACTAAGTCGAGTTTCAAACTTGTTAAAACTTTGGCTTGCAAGATTTTCATCATCCTTGACGATGTCCAGTCCACCAACCCAAGCGTTATAAGCAACCTTTGCGTGGTCTGAAGAGTTTAAACCAATTTTTGGCTTTACAATTGTTCCACAAAGTGGCCTATCATAAACTTTTAAAATTTTCCTAACCCCTGGAATTCCATATTTTGGCCCCTTAAAGCTCTTGACAATTTTTTTAGGAAAAGAGATATTGTTTAATCTGAGATTTTTTACTGCTTTCATTCCAAAAATGTTTCCAGCAATGCCACTAAGGATATTTGGCATGTTTCCCGGCTCAAAAAGTCTAGCAGGATAAGCAACTTTTATGTTGTTGCCCTTTATTGAGAAGACTGTTGCAGCAAGATTTAGCATATACGGCTTTAAAGTGCTTAGATGGGTCCAAGTCCCTATTGAGGACTCTGCTGCAACAGCACCAGCCGCTTTCTTCAATGAAACGCCCTCAGACGGTTCAAGATAAAAAGAACAGATTAGATCTCCTTCTTTTGGCGTGTATTTTAGGTTTACAAAGTCGAGGTAAGTTCCCATTTCATAAACTAATAAAATAAACCAGGTTATATACTTCACGGATAAAATATTTCTATAAGAAAAATCACAGGTTAGAAAATGAAACTAGGTTATCAAGAGGATAAACTTACGCCAATTAGTGAGGTTGACAAGATTCCAGAGAATATTGAAAAACTAATTAATTTATTAGGGGAATGGTCAAGAAAAGGCAGAACTTTTGGAAAAACAGGAACAAAAATTAAAAACGAATTAAGACGGCATCAAGACCTGCATAGTTTAATCACACACATAGATATGAGTGGAACTGAAAGAGTTGCACTGATGGAATTAAAAGTTAACAAAGTGAAGAGGGAACTATTTTTAAAGAGGACAGTTATGTCAAGAGAATTAGAGGTTCTTGAAAAGTTAAGAAAGACAGACTTAACAGGAAAAGTTTACGGATACCTAAAGTCTGGTTATTATACATTTATAATAAGGGAATTTGTGCCAGGGATCAACTACAAGTATTTAGACTTAACTAAGGTTAGAACAGGAACACTTGTTGACATTGCAAACAATTTAGGAAAAAAGCTGAGAGAGCTTCATGAACTAGATATAGGACTTGAAAGTGATGTAGACTTCATAATTGACATTAAAAACAAGCAGGTTTACTTTATAGATTTTGAAAGGTGCAGACTAAGAATTGGCATATATGATAGAAGAGCAGATCTTGATAAAATGCATGATATAATCAGTGACATTAGAGAGAAGAGCAGAGGAAAAGTATGGGATTCATTTATAACTGGCTATGGAAGGGGAAGCTTTAAGAAAGCGATTAGATCAACAGATATATAGTAACTAAAAGGGCAAACTTTTTATTAATGGGACTACTAACTTAGTTTATGAGATATAAAGGGCTTAGTTCGGAAGAAGCAAAGAAAAAGCTTCAGGAGTTTGGGGAGAATAAGATTAAAAGAGAGAAAAGGGTTTCCCCAGTAAAGATGTTTATCTCCCAATTTACTTCTCCCATTATATTGTTGCTTATTTCTGCAGCAGTTATTTCATTGTCAATAAACTATTTTAAGCACACAGACTATTTTGACTCAATTTTAATTTTAACAATAGTATTTGCTGCGGCCGTTGCCGGATTTGTTCAGGACTATAAGGCAGAAAAAGCAGTAGAAGCGCTTCAAAAACTTGCAACCCCAAATGCAAGAGTGATTAGGGATGGAAAAGAGCAAGAGATTAAAGCCACTGAGATTGTTCCAGATGATATAATTGTTCTTAAAGGAGGGGATGTCATACCTGCTGATGCAAGAATTATTGACGGGAATTTAGAAATTGATGAATCAATTTTAACCGGGGAATCAAAATCAGTCAAGAAGTTTAAGGAAGATAAAATATTTTCTGGGTGTCCTGTTTATATTGGAAAGGCGTATGCAAAGGTATTTGCAACTGGAATGGCCACCGAGATTGGAAAGATTGCATCAAAAATGCAAGAGATTGAAGAAACAAATACGCCATTTCAGATGCATATGAGAAAATTCACTAAAAAAATAGTGATTCTTACTTCTCTTGTCATTGTTGTAACATTTATAGTAGGGCTTCAAAAGTTTGGGATATTTGAAAGTTTCTTAATTGCAATTTCACTTGCAGTGGCTGCAATTCCAGAGGATTTGCCGGCAGTTACAACCATTGCACTTTCATTGGGCGCAAGACAAATGGTAAGAAGAAATGCATTGGTTAGGAGATTAGCGATTACTGAGTCAATTGGTTCAGTAGATGTCATTTGTACAGATAAGACAGGGACAATTACAGAAGGGAAGATGAAAGTCCATAATGTCTGGTTTTTAAAAGATCACAAAAAAGCACAAGATCTTGCCTTAAAGATTTGTTATTACTGCAATGATTCAGAGAGAGCACTTAATAAAAAAGTAGAAAAGTGGATTGGAGATGAAACAGACATTGCACTTAAGCAATTTGCAATGAACTCCGTTGTTTTAGGCGGAAAGAGAGTTATGGAGATCCCATTTAGTTCTAAACGAAAAATGATGACGGTTGTCACTGAAATTGAAGGAAAGAAGATTGTTTTTTCAAAAGGAGCCCCGGAGGTTATTGTTAGCAAGTCAAACCGAGCATTTAAAAATGGGAAAGAGTTGCCAATTACAGAAAACTTAAAGCAAAAGATACTTAGGAAAAACGAGGAACTCGCAAGCAAAGGTTATAGAGTTTTAGCGCTTGCATACAAAGAAAACAAAAAGCCACTAGAGAAAAATTTGGTCTTTGTCGGTTTGGCAGTTCTTTCAGATCCTGCAAGGCCAGAAGTAAAAGAAGCAGTAAAGGAGTGCCATACCGCAGGTATTAGGATTATAATGATTACCGGAGATAATCCAAAGACAGCAAAAGCAATTGCAGATGAAGTTGGGATCAGGACAAAGGCAGGAGTTGTTGTTGGATCAGAGATAGACAAGATGAATGAGGTTAAGTTAAGGGAGATTTTAAGGAGAGGCGTGAATGTGTTTGCAAGAACAAATCCATTCCATAAGTTAAGGATTTTGGAAGCATTGCAAAAGGAAGACCATATAGTTGCAATGACTGGTGATGGCGTAAATGATTCCCTTGCACTTAAAAAAGCAGATGTCGGAATCTCAATGGGGATCAAGGGAACTGAAGTTGCAAAGGAAGCGTCTGATATAATTTTGCTTGATGACAATTTTGCAACCATAAGAAATGCCATAAAAGAAGGTAGGCGGATTTTTGACAACATAAGAAAGTTTGTTGATTATTTATTGACTTGCAATGTTGCAGAAGTTGCAGTTGTCCTTTTAGCGACTATATTTTTCCCATTTATACTACTTTATCCTGTTCAAATTCTATGGATTAACCTAATTACAGATGGACTTCCAGCCCTGGCACTATCTATTGACCCACCCAGGCCAGATGTTATGAAGAGAAAACCAAGGAAGAGAGAAGAGGGGATCATAAACAAGAAACTTGCAATGCTTATTGGAGGGATTGGCACAAAGAAATCATTGGTTATTCTTGCCACATTCTTTGCAGCGCTTCCATTTGGATTAAGCGTAGCAAGAACTGTGCTATTTACAGGATTTATAATGTATGAGTTTGTCCGAATTGGAGTAATTAGATACAATGAAAAACTGTCATCATTGAGAGATTGGCTTGCAAATAAGTTTTTGGTTTATTCTCTTGCAGCATCACTAGCACTGCAATTAATCCTAATTTATTCACCATTATCGAAGGAATTTAAAGTAGTCCCAATTGGGCTTTATCCGTGGGTTATCCTGATTGTAGGGACCACAGGAGGATTTGCCCTAGGTATTGCAATTGCATACGCAATTGACAAGATTACAAAGGAAGAATATTAGAAAACTATTTTTAAGTTTAAGAGCACAGATATAATAATTATGGCTTTTAAGTATATTGAGCACGAAGCGGACATGGGCATCCTGGGGATTGGGAGTACCATAGGAGAGGCATTTGAGGAAGGAGCCAAGGCCATGTTTGGGATTATGGCAGACCTTGAAAAAATTGAGCCAAAAGAGGAAATAACAGTAAAATGCACTGCCCCAGGAATAGAAGAACTTTTTGTTGAGTGGCTAAATGCACTTCTTGCAGAGAAAGATATAAAAGAGATGCTATTTTCTGAATTTAAAGTGAAGATTGAAAAGAAAAACAGCAGTTATATTTTAAATGGAAAAGCTCGCGGAGAAAAACTTGACCAAGAAAAACATCAAGTAAAACTTGAAGTGAAAGGCGCAACATATTCAGGGCTTAAATTTTTTGAAAGGATGGAAAAAGGTATTAAGAAGTATTATATTCAATGTGTTGTGGATGTATGATGGACTTAAATCTTAAACAAACTAGAGAGTATGTCTGGGAACTCCCAAAGCAAGAGGAGATGCTAGTCCCGGGCAGGATTTACGGAGACGAAGAAATAATTAAGCACTTGACTGATGATGTGAAGGCAGGGAAGGAGTGGAACGCTTTAAGACAGGTTTATAATGTCGCGGCACTTCCTGGAATTCAAAAGGCAAGCTTGGCAATGCCAGATGTCCATCCCGGCTATGGATTTCCAATTGGAGGGGTTGCCGCATTTGACACTGAAACAGGAGTTATTTCTGTTGCTGGAGTTGGCTTTGACATAAATTGTGGAGTTCGTACAATGGCAACTCCACTAAAAAAAGAGGATATTGAACCAAAGAAAAAGGAACTTGCAGACAAGCTTTTCCAGAACATTCCGGCAGGCCTTGGCTCAACCGGAAAAATAAAGCTTAACATGGACCAAATTGATGAGGTTCTTGTAAAAGGTGCTGAATTTTCAATTGATTATGGGTATGGAATTAAAGAGGATCTTGAGTACATTGAAGAAAATGGAAAAATTGCAGGGGCAAATCCAGAAAACGTGTCAGATAAGGCGAAGAGAAGGCAGTTTAAGCAGATAGGCACTCTTGGCTCAGGAAATCATTACGCTGAGGTTCAGTATGTTGATGAAATCTTTGATGAAAAGGCAGCGGGAATTTATGGCTTGGAAAAGGGACAGATCCTTGTGTCAATCCA
>JALTGF010000160.1 GCA_027077325.1 archaeon | reverse complement strand
GTATGACTTCTTGTCCCAGCCGCTATTCTTTTTATTCTTTAAAATCTGAACAAGAGACCAAAAAGCAACTACGGCTATTATCACCGTTCCGCCATAATCTGCTAATTGTGATAGGTCTGGTATCATATTACCATAAATTACGTTTTAATTTCAAGAACAACTCTTTGTTTAATAATCCATCACCTTTCATTTTTCTTAATTCATTCAATAACTCTTCCCTGTTATTTATACGACTTATCCTTGCTCTAATCGCCGCCATCTTTGCTTTATTGATTGAATTTCTAACTATTCTGTTTATTCTTAGTGCCTTATTTCTCTCGCTCGCCATTGTATATGCTTGTGAATTCATATATAGTGCTATTTCATAATTTGCTAATTTCTCAGCATATCTTTGCATTGAATTATTTTCTTTTAGACTCAAGCTTGGATAACCTGGCATAAACGCACCAGTTCCAACTATATCATTATATCCAGCTTTCTGTAATTTTCTTATCTCGCTTGTTATTCTTTCGTTAAATCTTATTGTCGGAGAATATGTTTGGGTTGGGATACCAAGCGCTGACAACGCTGTCCCAAAAAACAAGATTGGTTTTGCTCCATGTTCCACATATAGGTCATACATATCTTGAAACACCATTGGAACAAATAATTGTAATGTGCTTTTTTTGACATCAAATTTTCTACCAAGAACATCTTTCCCCCTCAATGCCGCCAAGATGTATGCCATCGTTGGATGCTCTTTCATTGAAAAGAACCTCTCTATCACATCAAGTCTTGTCAGGGCATTTATTCTGCTGTTAAAAATTGTTTTTCTCCCAGTGGTTGATGATGTCATATATCCTTGCCACAATCTACCAAGCAAAACAGCCATTCCCTGATATGGACCAAAAACATTAAATCGTGTGTTTCCAATTTTTATTTTTCCATAATCAGCACTTGTTATATCATCTCCAACCTCTGCTCCTGCCAATTTTGATAATCCTAATGTCGTCATTCCCATCCCAGTAAATGCCAGCCACGCTTCAAGTGCTTTTTTCTTAAGATAGGAAGGCATCTTAACATACATCACAGGATTTATCATATCAAATGTGGCAACAAGCTTTCTTGCTGAAAATAATGTTTGGGCAAGTAGTGGCATAAATTTTTCTCCACCCTTTCCAAGTGAGCCCCTGCCCGTAGCATCGTTTATAAATCTACCGAGTGCTTTTAGAAATTTATCATCCTCAATATTAACACCAGCAAGTTTTGCCCCATAGAAATAAGTATCAAAAACATCAGCCCTCATTTTATCAAGGAACACCGTGTAGGCACTTCCAGTTGCTCTTATTAACCTCCCAAGAACTGGTATTTTTTCTGCTAGTGGGCTCATGTATAGCTCTTCTCTCTCAGATAATGTTTCCCCCATTCGTGTTATAGACAACCCTGCCCTTTCCATATATGAGGCACTCGGTCTGGTTTCTATTTCTTTCAGAAAAACCTCAGCGGCATCTCTGTTTTTTAATAATGTTTCCCCGAAAGCATCTACACTTTCAACAAAATTCTTTGCAGTGAAAATCGGATGTCTCGCCGAAAGAAATAGATTCTGGGTAAATGTAGCCGAAAAATCTAAAAATCCAGCCACGAAACTTCTCGGTAAATTGTAAAGCTCAAATGCGGCATGATATATTTTATCAAACAATGGTCTTCTTTTAAGTAACAATTTAGCAAAATCATCACCAAATACTTTTTTAAGCTGTTTTACTTCGGAGCGCCTTACAACTTGTCCAGTTAGGGCACGATATAGTCCATTTTTAGCAGTAATTCCATCAACTACCCCAAGCTTCTTGTTAACCATATCAAACAATCTATCAATAGATGTTTTATCAAAAGCATCAATTATGGGCTCAAAAACAACTTTTGGCATTTCTCCCTTTAAGGCAGATTTTTCAGCAAAATATCCAACCAACCCGCCCTCTTTTTCTCTTATGGCGGCAACCTTCGCAAACTTATCCTGTCTTGCTAAATGATATAGGGTATCCTGAAGCTTGTTAGATTTTCCACTCAATCTCTCTTTTATTTGCTCGACAAGCTTCTCGTCATCCATCGTTAATCTATTTTCCTCAAGTTTTACTGGGTTTAAATCTTGGATATCTTTGGCTATTTTTTCGGTTGATTGTTCTAACTGTTTTGTTATTTCTGGTTTAACTCCCTTCTCTACTGGTTGCTTTATAGCTTGGTTGTA
>JALTGF010000159.1 GCA_027077325.1 archaeon | reverse complement strand
CTGAAAAAAGAAGGTTTTGAAGTTAAAAGAGCTCCTTTTGGTTACTATAAGGAATTTGAAATGAAATGCAAAGGGCATCCATTGAGTGAGCTCAGCAGGGTTATTCATGCCGAGGAAGAACCAGAAGAAATTGTTTCAGACGCGCTGGAACAAGAGCATAAGGTTAAAAGCGAGTGGTTCATCCTTGAAACAAGCGGAAACTTAGTCCCTGCTGAAAAGTATGATTTTAAAGGGCATAAAAATCTTGAAAAATTTTACAAATACGAGTTTTCAAAAGTGCGCGCAGTTTCACAGGAACCTCCGCATACAAAATTAATGCGCTCTCTTGAATTAGTTGACTATGAGCCAGGAACAGACCCGGGAAACTTTAGGTTTTATCCAAAAGGTCGCCTGGTTAAAAGTTTGCTAGAAGAGCTTGTAACAAAAAAAGCCATTGAATACGGCGCAATGGAAGTTGAAACACCAGTCATGTATGACTTTGACCATCCGGCTCTTAAAAGTTACTTAGAGAGATTTCCAGCAAGGCAATACATTTTGGAAAGCGCAAAGAAAAAATTCTTCTTAAGGTTTAGCGCTTGCTTTGGACAGTTTTTAATGAGCTCAGACGCAACAATTTCTTACAAGGACTTGCCAATGAAAATTTATGAGTTAACCCGTTACTCTTTTAGGCTTGAGCAAGCAGGAGAACTTGTCGGCCTTAGGAGATTGCGGGCGTTCACAATGCCAGATATGCACACTTTTTGCAAAGACATGAATATGGCAATGGACGAATTTAAGAAACAATTTATGTTTGGAATTGAGTGCATGGGAGATATTGGATTTGACAAGAATGACTATGAAGCGGCCATTAGATTTACAAAGGACTTTTGGAAGGAAAAGAAAAACCAGGAATTTATTAAGTCAATTGCAAAAGAGTTTGGAAAGCCTATTTTAGTTGAACTTTGGAATAAGAGGTTTGCTTACTTTGATCCAAAATATGAGTTTAACTTTGTGGACGCTCTTGACAAGGCATCTGCTCTCGCAACTGTTCAAATAGACCACGAAAACGCAGAGAGATACGGAATTACATTTACAAATGAAAAAGACGAACAAGTTTACCCAAAAATACTTCACTGCTCGCCATCTGGAAGCATTGAAAGAGTCATGTACGCACTCCTTGAAAAGGCATATCTTGACTCTAAAAAAGGGAAGAATCCAATGCTTCCGCTTTGGCTTTCCCCAACACAAGTTAGGATTTGCCCGGTTGCAGACCGCCACTTAAAGCACTGTGAGAAAATTGCTAAAGAGATTGAAAAAGAAAACATTAGGGTTGACATAGATGACCGCACGGAAACTGTAGGAAAGAAAATAAGCCAATCAGAAAAAGAGTGGATTCCTTATGTTATTGTCATTGGGGATAAAGAGGAAAAATCAGAGAAACTTCCGGTCAGAGTTAGAGAAACTGGAAAAGTTACAGAGATGAGCATTCAAGAACTTGTTAAGGAGATAAAAGAAAAAACAAAAGAGAAGCCATTTAAGAAACTTTCACTTCCAAAATACTTGAGCAAGAGACCTATTTTTAGCAGATAATCAGATTCTTATGTATTTTGGGTTGTCTTTGTCGTGCCTTCTGAGCCCACCGCTGAATTTTTTGGGAATGTGCTTAAGCTCATGAATTAAAACTTCATCCTGTTTATTCTTTGGAAGTTTGTCAAACCTTTCGCTTAAGACCTCAATTACATAGCGCGGCTCCATATAAAGTGCAAGCTGCCAAATTTTTGGGAATGACCATATACGCGCAAGAATTCTCTTAGATGTTGAGCCCTTCGACCTAAAGCAGTAAATCCGCGCAGGATTTACATGTGTGAAACCTTTACTTTTAACTAATTCAATTATTCTCTCTTTTATGTCTGGAGCATGATAATACTTTATTGACATAATATTAATTAAGCATACAAACTTTTTAACCATTATGAAGTTCAGAGTAATTTACTGGAAAGAAGATCCTGCCGCCCAGAATATTGTAAATCAATTAGAATCCATTGGGATTTCTGCAAATGCACTTGAAAATTCAATTTTATTCTCTGAGGAGCCAGAAATTGAAACTGACTTATTTTTAGTTGCATCAATGCATAAAAGCGCAGCTAAGAGACCTGCGCTTACGGTTCATCCAACTGGAAACTGGGGCCCTGCTGAAGCAGGCGGGAACGAGCACGAGCTTTCTTTTACAAGCCCAGCAGCAATGAAAATTGGGCTGAAAGCATTGAGCAAATCAAAC
>JALTGF010000158.1 GCA_027077325.1 archaeon | reverse complement strand
ATATATATCCTTTTTCAAAATTAATCAAAAAGATTAATATACTCAAGAGAATTAGAGATGAGAGGAGGTTAAGATGGCAAAAAAGAAGGTAATTATAATTGGAGCATTAGGCATGGATTTCCATACCTTTAATCAAGTTTTTAGGGACAACCCAGAATATGAGGTTGTTGCATTTACTATTGCAAGCGAGCAAAATGTCGGGACAACCGGAGAAGCTCAGAGGTACTACCCCGCAGAACTTGCAGGAAGTTTGTATCCAAACGGGATTCCAATGTATCCAGAAACACAGCTTGAAGAACTAATAAAGAGGTATGATGTTGATGAGGCAATTTTAGCATATTCAGATGTGTCACACGAGGAAGTTATGCACAAGGCGTCGCGGGCTTTGGCTTCAGGAGCCGATTACAAATTAATCAGCGGGAAAAATACAATGGTTAAGGCAAACAAGCCAGTTGTTTCAATTTGTGCAGTTAGAACTGGCTGTGGAAAAAGCCAGGTTTCAAGAAAAGTTTACAGAATTTTAAAAGAGAAAGGTTACAAGGTTGTAGCAATTCGCGAGCCAATGCCATATGGTGATTTGGTAGAACAAAATGTGATGAGATTTGAAACCTATGAGGACCTTGACAAACACAAATGCACAATTGAAGAACGCGAAGAATACGAGCCGTATATTGAGCAAGGGCTTGTGATTTATGCAGGTGTTGATTATGAAAAGATTGTAAGGGAAGCAGAGAAGGAAGCAGATGTCATTGTCTTTGATGGAGGAAACAATGAGATTTCATTCTATGTTCCAGACCTTTTATTTGTTGTTGCAGACCCACTAAGGCCTGGACATGAGATGAGATATCACCCTGGAGAAGTAAATGCAAGAGTTGCAGATGTTCTCATTATAAACAAGATGAATAGCGCAAAGCCTGAAGATGTAAAAACAGTTGAGAACAACCTTAAGAAGTTAAATCCAGATGCAACAATTATAAAAAGTAACTCGGTTGTCACAGTTGAAAATGCAGACGAACTGAAAGGGAAGAAAGTGATTGTTGTTGAAGATGGTCCAACATTAACACATGGCGGAATGAGTTACGGCGCAGGATATGTGGCTGCAAAGAATTCAGGGGCAGAAATTGTTGATCCAAGACCATACTTGGTTGGTACAATGAAGAGTGTCTTTGAAGAATTCCCACAGATCACGGAAATTGTTCCTGCAATGGGATATGATGAGCAACAATTGAAGGACTTGGAAACAACACTAAATAACGCTGATTGCGATTACATTGTAGATGGAAGCCCAATAAACCTTAAAAAATTAGTAAATGTGAACAAGCCAGTAGTTCGCGTGACATATGACATTGAGGAAATTGGAGAGCCGACAATAAAAAGCATACTTGACGAATTTGAGGCAAAACACCTGAAGAAATAAATATACCTAAGAAGATTTAAGAGAAGGGATAATTATTTATAGAAAGTAGCGTTTGCTAAATAAAAGTAGATATGAGACTAGAAATACATCTCCATTCAAATTTTTCAGACGGGCTTAGCCCTGTTGAGGATGTTGTGAGAAGAGTAAAGAAGGTTGGCTTAGATGGATTTGCCCTTACAGACCATGACACAATACGAGGACACAAAATTGCAAAAAGAGAAGCAAAGAAATTTGGGTTAGAGTTTATTCCAGGAATTGAAGTTTCTTCAAATGAGGGGCACATTCTTGGCTTAGGTGTCCAGGAACTTGTAAAAAAAGGTCCAGCAGCAGAGGTTATAGAACAAATAAGAGACCAAGGAGGTGTTGCAATTGCAGCACACCCATATGACATCATCAGGTCAGGCGTGGGGGACCTGGTTAGAAAGCTAAAGTTTGATTATATTGAAACATTTAACGCTCGAACGCTAACGCCATGGATCAACAAAAAGGCAAAAAAAGTTGCTGAAGAACTTAAATTGAAAGAAACTGCTGGCTCTGATGCGCATATGCTACAAGAAATTGGATTTGCAACGGTTAAAGTAGAGAGTATTGAAGATTTATACAAGGGAAAGGCCAAAATTGCAAGTAAACGGTGGATAGGATACCCCCTAATAAGCATAGAGATATCTAGGAGATATATTAGGAAATATCTACATTCTAAAAGATTGGGATTCTGAACTCAAAGAGGTTACATTAATTTCTCTATTTTCCTAACTATTGGAACTGTAAATAGCAGGAGCCCTAGCCAGATCACAAAGATCACAAGAATAAACACTGACCAAAATCCTGTCTTTCCAACTCCACTCGCAAGCAATAGTACTCCGAAAGTAACTACAAGGGCGCCAATGAAACTTAGGAGAATCTCTTCAAGAGCAAACATTAACCTCTTTTCTTGTTTTGTTTCTTTTGCCATATTTGAGTATAAAATCTGCCTAATTAAATATCTTTCTATAATGAATAAAAATAAATACTCCTTCATTCACTAGATTATGTAATGAAAAGAGTATTAATTATTGGAACAATACTATTGATAATAGCCATATTTCTAGGGATTATCTCAGATGCAAATGCACAATTTGTAGGAGACCAGTGCTCTGTTGGTACTGTTCACGTTGAGAATAGCATTTTAAGCTCCGGGATTCATACAAAAATAACTTACCCATTTTCCTGCTCAAATGCTAGTTCATATGAAGGCCAAATGACAAAGATGATAATTACAGTCCCATATGCAGATATATCAGGTGTTTCTGCAACTGACCAATATGGTTCAATGAAGGTCTTAGAAGGTCCTACATATATAAAGTCAGAATCAACTGAAACCGACACGACAATAGGGGTTATATTTAGGAAAGGACTTTTAATAGCAAATGAGGACAACTCATACACGCTTTCCATTGAATTTGATTCCAATGCACTTGCAAAAGAAGACAGCAACTCGGTTATGAGTTTAACCCCAAAAGGTTTAGTCCCAAATCCAAAAGTTACGATCATATCAAAGGGAATAACTGAAACAACAATCCCTGTTGAAAATGTTGAATATAAACTAGTTCTCCCAGATGGAGCCTCAGTGCAAAAAATAACAAGCGGTTGCCAACTTGATAATAATGTGATAACTTGTCAAAATTTAAAGCCAGACGACCTTAGCACCATTGAGATAAAATGGACAAGTGGCAGTATAACCCAAAATCCCATTAAAATTGTAAATAATATAAAAAACAAGATTGTAAAATTTTTGCCTGGTTTCAGCGACACATTTAATAACTTGCTTAACAAGATTTTAAAGAAATAGACAATGAATCCAAGTTTAATTGCTTTTTTATTTGTTGGAGTAGCGACAACCCTTTTAGTGTATGAGATATACTTTAAGAAAAAGGGGGAGATTGTAAAGTTAGAAATCCCTGTTTCGATTAGAGTACCACTAAAAAGGCCAATAAAACAAGAAAAACCAAAGACATTTTCAATTACTAAAGGGGCTTTAAAATCAGAAAAAAGCCCAATAAGCGGCAGGTGCCAAGTTTGTGGGAAAAAGGTCACACTTCCGTTTAGATGTAGTTATTGTGGCGGCTTATTTTGTGAAGAGCACCGGCTTCCAGAAAATCACAATTGCCCTGGATTCTGAGAAATAAAAACATATAAATACTAGTTGTTACTATTATATAGTAGTGAATTTAATGGAGGGAACACTTAGGATATGATTTGGATGCTCTTTGCAGTGCCAGTAATTTTAATTTTTGGTGGACTTGGACTCATGATAAGGTCACCAAAGCAATTTATTATAGGCCGCCTTTTGTTTGAGTTTAAGCAGTATGAAAAAGCGGTTGTTTATCGTTTTGGAAAATATCATAGGACTGTTGGCCCTGGATGGCATTTAATTATTCCAGTTATTGAGAGTTTTGTTAAATATGACTTGAGAACAGAAGCAATTGATGTTGCCGCACAAGAAGTTATTACAAAGGACGGCGTTAAACTATTAATTGATGCTATTATTTATCTTAGAGTTGTTGATCCTGTAAAAGCCGAATTAGAAGTTGAAGAGGATTATAGAAAAGCTATTGAAGCGCACGTAAAGGGTCGTATAAGAAATATTGCAGGTACAGTTGATATTCAAGAGCTTTATGCAAATATTGAGGAAATAAACAAACAATTAAAGAAAGAAACACAGGAACTTGTTGATGCGTGGGGGGTGGAGATTGTTGATATGGAGTTGCAGACAATTACACCACCACCAGAAGTTGTCGAAGCGCTTCAAGCAAAAGAAATTGCAGAGCGCTATAAGGAAGCTGCAAGAGAAGAAGCAATGACAACTAAAATTAGGATTAATGCCTTGGAAGAGGCTGCAGGAAAGCTTTCAAACTCAACTTTGAGCTATTTGTACATAAAAGCTTTGAAAGATGTTGCTGATGGAAAAGCGAGTAAGATAATATTCCCGCTGGAGTTTACAAAGTTAGCAGATAAAATTGGTGGTGGAATTGGGGGTCTTAAAAAAGAGGACCTTGAAGCCCTTGCCAATAAGTACCTAGGAGCTGCAAAGTAGTGATTATGAACGAAGAGATACTGAGAAGCAGGAGTGATTTAAATAGGATTTCTGAAAGAACAAAAACATTGAGGGTAGATATGCCTCTAAAAAAAGAGGATGCTGTAAACATAATGAGGCGCTGTAGAACTTTGCAAGAAGTTGTTTTTGATTATAAGGCATTTGCCAAGACGGAAGAAGAAGCAAAAGAGTATCTTGGAAAGTGGGTTTACCTTGACTATGAATAGCAGCCAACTCGTGTGATCCTTAGATAAAGGTATAAACCGGCAATTACTATTTTTTTATATGGAATATTTACACGAGTTTGTCTTAGAGCACAAGGAGGATATTTGGAAAGTCCCTCCAGAAACAAGAATTTTAAAGGTAAATTGCAAAATAAATTTGCACTCTGCAAAAAGAATAATTGAGCATTGCAGGGAGCTCGAAAGGGTAATTTTTTCACCACATGCTTTCGAAATTTCTGACAGGGAAGCTGTAGATTTTTTAAGCCCTCTTGTCTTTGTTGAGATTTTAGGAAAGAAAATTGAAACTAAGGTAAATAAAAAAGTTGAAGAAAAAATTAGAGAACTTTGGGCGCGGGGTGACCATAACTTGGAAAGCCTTTCTAGAAAGTTTAAAATACCAAAAGAAACAGTTTATTATATTGTTCATGATAAAGCTCCTGAACAGGTAGTGTGAGAAAATGAGTGAAGAATTAGAGGAACTTGAAAGATCAGCAGAAGAAGGCGCTAAATTTGCCGAAGAAACAGGGCATAAAACTAATGCGAAAGTTTTAAAATTGATTTCTAGGGGAAATTACAAAGAAGCAGGAAGCATACTTAATAAAGAAATTCAACATTTTATAAAAGAAACTGAACAAACTGAAGCAAGGAAACTAAGATACTTGAAGGCAATTAAAGCGATTTTTGAACTTAGCTTATACACTGCTGAGCACTCCAAAACACCAGTTCAACACAGGAGGATAATATTAGAGGATGGGCAAGTTGTTGATTTTCCATATTACCAGATTACAAGTGAGGAAGAAAGATCAATCATAGAGATGTCAATGGATATTAATGAGCTTTTAGAGAAAGTTTCACCAGAAGACAGGGAACGATTTTTAAAAATAATTTTTGATTACAAGGCAATTTCAAAAATTAAGGCTGCAAAAAATGCTGCAAAGTACAAGGACGATGTCTCAAAGATTATTACTGATGCAAGAGGGATTCTCAACTACTATTCTGAACAACTAGAGGACAAAATCAAGAAAATGCCTTGGTGGAGCGCAAGAAAATTCAAAAAAGCATTTAAACATTTAATAAGAGCACAGAGGTTAATTACAAGAAAAGAGCAAGCAGTTAGATTTTCAAAGGGATTTCTCATTGGAGGAGCAATGACCGGATTCATGGTTATGTTTTTGTTGATGGCAAGTTATCCTGAAACAGCAATAGATACAATCACGGTTTTATTTTACACAGTATTGGTATATGCAGGGGGAGTTGCATTTGGAACATTGTCAGCCCTACGCGAAGAGAAAGAGATACTCTAATGAATTCAAAATCACCATCTCTTACAGTTGACACTTTAATTGAAGACAACGGCAGGGTTCTTTTAATCCAGCGCAAGGGAGAGCCGTTTGACGGCAAATGGGCACTGCCCGGTGGATTTGTTGAATACGGCGAAACAGTTGAGCATGCAGCCGTGCGCGAGGTTAAGGAAGAGGTAGGGATTAATGTGGAGCTTGAAGGTTTGCTTGGTGTTTATTCAGACCCAGACAGGGATCCAAGAGGACATGTGGTTTCTGTTGTTTTTATTGGAAAAAAGAAGGGCGGAAAAGAAAGAAAAAGTTCTGAAATTAGGGATTTTATGTGGGCGCTTCTTGACAAAACAGATAAAATTGAATTTGCTTTTGACCACGCAACGATTATTGAGGACTACAAAATAATCAGAATGGATATGGAAGCGCAAAAATAGAAACTTAAATAAGTACTTATTTCTAAATTTTGGGTATGAAACTATTGCTTCAGCATGTAGATTATATTAGATTTAAAGCAACGAAAAAGACAAAATTGGCAGTTGAAATCCCAGAAGAAGAAAAACAAGGAGAGATGAAAGAATGCCTTTTTGTAAGGTTTGCAACTGAGAAAGATGACGAGAAAAATGAAAGAGCCGTAGTGAAAAATGCTGTAAAAAACATAAAAGAAGTTGCTGAAACTGTAAAAACAAAGAAAATTATGCTATATCCTTATGTCCACTTGCTCTCTGGCTCTGAACCATCAGGAATTGCAACAGCAATCCATATTTATGACGGCATGACTGAAGGGCTGAAAAAAGAAGGTTTTGAAGTTAAAAGAGCTCCTTTTGGTTACTATAAGGAATTTGAAATGAAATGCAAAGGGCATCCATTGAGTGAGCT
>JALTGF010000157.1 GCA_027077325.1 archaeon | reverse complement strand
TAATCCTCGTACAAACGCCTTTTTATAATTTTCATTATCTTGTATCCACTTAGGAATATCAAAATGCTGTTTTATTTTATTACCTTTAACAGCCCCCTTTTTTATTAAAAAATCAACTAATGATGTACTAGAAGATATAATTTACAATGTTCTCCCTTTTTGTCTTCTAGTCGTTGCTTTAATATCAAAAAGTTGGTGAATTAAATCTATCACATATCGGGCATATAACGCATCTTTCTCTGTATTCAAGGTAATTACCACTTGCTAGGGAATACTAATTCCACCATCACCAAATTCAATACCTAAAAACTCAGCTAAATGGCTTGATTCCCGAGGAATCTTTATTTGTTTACGATGACTTTTTTTGGGATATTTTAAAGAGTTTATCTCCATCAAACTTTGTTATTTTACTATTCAAACACTCGTCCACTATGCGACGCCTCTTAAATTCAATATTTTTTCTTTCTTGACATTCCCGAAAATTTCAATATTTTTTCCTTCTGTCATTCCCGAAAATTTCTGAGCGAAGCGAAGAAATTTATCGGGAATCTATAATTCATTAGATTCCCGCTTTCGCGGGAATGACAATGCCAAGCCGGGAATGACAATGCCAAGTCGGGAATGACCCTCCTCTCCTGTCATTCCCGCCCCCCATCAAGCGTGGGGTAAACTCCAGCGGGAATCCACTACCTTAATGTAAAGAATATTAATAGTATTAAATTAAGGTAAGATTCCCGCTTTCGCGGGAATGACAATGCCAAGTCGGGAATGACAATGCCAAGTCGGGAATGACAATGCCAAGTCGGGAATGACAGATTGTATAGATTCCCGATCAGGTCGGGAATAACAGAAAGAAAGTCGGGAATAATATCCTCACTGTCATTCCCATTTTTCCTCTAAAACGTAAAGAAAATTCCCGCAGAATTCATTTCTCTTTTTTATTTGTCATTCTTGTTCATTATTATCATCGGCATTTCTAATTTTTTACTTAGTATCCTCCCATTCCAGGCATTCCACCATTCATTGGAGGCATATTAGCCGATGTTTTTCCTTCTCCTTCTTTCTCCGGCATTTCGCCAACCACAGCTTCAGTAATAACCAATAAAGAAACAGCCGAAGAAGCGTTTTCTAAAGCTAATCGAGTTACTTTAGTCGGGTCAATTATACCGGCTTTAATTAAATTTTCATATTTCCCATTAGCCGCATTAAAACCAAAATCATCCTTACCTTCCATAACTTTCGAAAGGACAATATCTCCATTATAACCGGCATTGGAAACAATTTGCTTTAAAGGCGCGTAAAGAGATTCCAAAAATATCTTGGCTCCAGCCATTTCAGCTAAATTTTCTTTAGGAAGAGAATCGATGTATTGTTTAACTTCAGAAGATATTCTTACTAAAGCCACTCCCCCTCCAGGAATTATTCCTTCTTCTAGGGCAGCTTTAGTAGCTGAAACAGCATCCTCCACTCTGTCTTGCTTTTCTTTCTGTTCAACTTCAGTAGAAGCCCCTACTTTGATAACAGCCACTCCTCCAGACAATTTGCCGAGCCTTTCTTGAAGTTTTTCTTTATCAAAATCAGAATCCGTATTTTGGATTTCATTTTTTATTTGGGCTATTCTTCTTTCAATATCTTCTTTATTCCCCTTACCAGAAACAATAGTTGTGTTATCTTTAGTAGAAATTACCCGGCGGGCTTCTCCTAAAGAAGTAATATCAACATTTTGGAGTTTTCTTCCTAAATCCTGAGAAATAAATTCAGCCCCAGTTAGGATAGCAATATCTTCTAAAGTTTCCTTTTTTCGATCGCCAAAACCGGGAGCTTTAACAGCTAAAGCTTCAAAAACTCCTCTTAATTTATTAACTACCAAGGTAGCCAAAGCTTCCCCTTCTATATCATCGGCAATTATAACTAATTTCTTTTTACCAGCCTGAATAAGTTTTTCCAAGATAGGAAGCAAATCGTTGATAGCCGAAATTTTTTGATCAGTCACCAAAACATAAGGATCTTCCAAAACAGCCTCCATTTTTTCTGAATTAGTAACCATATAAGGAGAAACGTAACCTTTATCAAATTGCATTCCCTTAACTACCTCTTTAGTAATTCCCAATGTTTGAGATTCTTCAACGGTAACTACTCCATCTTTCCCAACTTCTTCCATAGTCTCGGCAATTAAATCGCCAACCTTTCTATCGCGAGCGGAAATAGTAGCCACATCAGAAATTTCCTCTTTACCGGAAATGGGAATAGAAAGCTTTTTTAAAGCCGACAAAGCAATAGAAGCCGC
>JALTGF010000156.1 GCA_027077325.1 archaeon | reverse complement strand
TTCCACCGATGTTACTTCTCAATAATCCCCTTTGCAAGATTTATAATCTGTTGAAGCCGTCTTCTTCTTATATGGGTTTTCTCATAAAGCACATCAAGTGGTGTTTCTGCAATTTCTCTAACAAGTAGTATATCTGCATCAGAAAACTTTTGTCTGCTATCCCGGTCCAAGCCAAGAAGCGTTATCGGATACATGCCTTTCGTCTCTATGTAATCTCGCAGGTCTTCTCCTTTTGGATAGTTCCATCCTGTCATCTTTAATTTCTTGGCAGTCCCATACTTAATTGCGTGCTCTGAAAATTTGGTATTTATTATAAGCCACATATTGTCATACTTCTCTTTAGTTATGCCCTTCTCATACCCTCGCCTTATATCGTCAATAACCGCCCAGGTTTGCAGGGCAACATCCAAGCCACAAAATCTGTGTGGGTTGACGTGGTGCTTGCATTCAACCAAGTATTTGTGCCCGTCTTTCTCTGCAATTACATCAATTTGATGCTCAATAACTTCTCCTTGAACAATAACATTCCATCTTGCGTTGTACCCATTGGCAATTAATATGTTTTGAACATACTTCTCAAACTCGTGATTCTCTGGATTTAGGTCTGAAATTGCTTTTTTTAAATCATACCTAAGTGAATGGTGTTTTTCGTAATTATCAAGTTTCTTTAAAACTATATGCAAAATCTCTTTTGTAGTTATCCCATCATAAACCTTGCTTTCAACTTCATTTGCAATGTTCTCTGCAATGTTTTTTGGAACGCCAGACCGAATGCAGGTCCTGTAAACTTTTTGCTTGTTAAATATTTCTCGTTCTTGATTTGCCTTTATTACATAAACCATAATCTTGTTTAGGGAGCATTCTATATAACTATTACTAAATTAAACAAAAAGTAATTTAAATAACAGGATACTAACTTTGTTTATGCCTAAACCAAAGCTTGGACCTAATTCATTTGAACGCGTTCCTACCGGGATTGAAGGTTTGGACCCATTGCTTCAAGGCGGTTTTGTTAAGGGTTCGGCTATTTTAGTTTCTGGGGGATGTGGAGTTGGAAAAACAATTTTTGGGTCTCAGTTTCTTTATAATGGTGCTAAAAACTTCAACGAGCCGGGCGTTTACTTAAGTTTGGAAGAAACACCAGAAGAAATAATGGCAGACATGCGGTCAGTTGGCATGGATCCTAAGCCGCTTGTAAAGGCGAAGAAGCTAATCTTCACTTATGAAGATCCCGTTAAATTTGCAGGAATTAGTGGTGAAGTTATTACCTATAATGTTGGTCAAGTTATTAAAGAACTTGTTCACAAAATAAACGCAAAGCGTGTGGTTATTGATTCAACAGGGGCGTTTGAGCTTTACTTTAAGCATGGTTATGAAGTGAGGCAAAAAGTTTATGAGATAATTCAAGATCTACGGGGGATGGATGTGACCTCACTTATCATTTCTGAAGTCCCTGCAGCACGACATGGGTACTCTCGGTTTGATATTGAAGAGTTTGTAGTTGACGGTGTTATTGCGCTTGACTACATAGAGTTTGCAAGCGGCGGGGCTATCCGCTCTCTTTTCCTAAGAAAAATGCGCCGAACAAACCAAAGCCGCGACATTTATTCCTTTGATATAACCTCTGACAAAGGAATTGTTGTAAAGCCAGTTCGGCAGAGATTTAACAAATATCTACTTACAAAATATCGGGGAATGGTTTAATCATAAACAATTTATATAATCAATCCTTATCTTGTAATATGAATCTTAAGCGCGTTCCAACTGGAATCCCAGGATTTGATGAGCTTGTTCAGGGTGGCTTGGTCAAGAACTCTACTGTGCTTGTCTCAGGTGGGACAGGCACTGGAAAAACAATTTTTAGTTTACAATACCTGTACAATGGCATAACAAAGTTTAACGAGCCGGGGGTTTTCCTAAGTTTTGAAGAGTCCCCAACTGACTTAATCAGGGATGTTGCTAACTTTAAATGGGATTTGCAAAAATTAATCAAAGAAAAAAAGCTTTCAATTTTATACGAAGAGCCGACAGATGTTTCAGAATTCACAAAGCGGCTTGAAGATGAAATTCTTAAAATTAAGGCAAAGCGGCTAGTCGTTGATTCTACTTCTGTGTTTGGTCTTTCCCTGGAAACGCCACATGAAGTCCGCATGAGGATTTTTGACTTGATAAGATTGCTCAGCAAGTTAGATGTCACAACGCTTCTAACCGCGGAAATTGTTGGCGAGGATGAAAAGGGGCTTTCAAGATTTGGCGTTGAAGAGTTTGTAGTTGATGGTGTGATTACCTTGCACTACCTAGC
>JALTGF010000155.1 GCA_027077325.1 archaeon | reverse complement strand
ATTGAACTCTAATGGTAAATCTGGAGTCTTCGTTTACTCTTCAACAGGCAATAACATATTTGACAATTCAATAAATTCAAATATACAACATGGCATCTATCTCAAGTCTTCAAATGACAATTCTATTTATAAAAACACTATTCTTTCAAACAGCGGAGATGGGTTTTACTTTTACTCCTCTTCAAATAATAAGGTATATACAAACAATGTTTCAAACAATGCAGGTGTTGGAATTGCTATATCAACGTCTTCTACCAAGAACATGGTTTATAATAATTACTTCTCTAACAATTTGTTAAATGCATACGATGATGTTGGTGGAAATTATTGGAACACTAGCAAAACTTCTGGTACAAATATTGTTGGGCATAAGTATATCGCAGGCAATTACTGGGATGACTACACAGGAAAGGATACCTCTGGTGATTTTATCGGGGATACAAATATTCCGTACAACTTAAATATCTCAAATGGCGGAGATTATATGCCTCTTACAATAAAATCTTCAAAGACCTGTGTGGATCTCTCTGGCTTGAACGAGTACACTATTAGTTCAGATACAATACTCTGCCCTGGAACCTACTTAATGAATGACACCGAGGATAACGGGGCGATTATTGTTGGTACTGACAACATTGTTTTAGATTGTAATGGCTCAATAATCCAAGGAAATGGGAGCGGTATTGGGATAAACACAACCGGGCATAAAAACCTTACTTTAAAGAACTGCAATGTTACTGGATATACTCATGGAATCTATATTTATTCTTCCCCAAATAACACTTTAATAAATAATTCATTTTTTGGCAATACCTATAACTTTAGGGTTCGCAGCTCAATTGACGCAGAATGGGTTCAGAATATTGACACTTCTAATACAGTTGATGGAAAACCAATATATTTCTGGAATTACGTGCAAAATGCAGAAATAAATGAAACCTCTAATGCCGGTCTTGTTGCTCTGGTATTTTGTAAGAACATCACTGTAAAAAATCTAAATGTAAAAAATAATTATGATGGAATTCTTTTACTCCACACAGCAGATTCAAAGGTATACGACAACAATGCAACTTCAAATGGGATTGGTATCCATCTTATTGGTTCTGCTGTTAATAACACAGTAATAAACAATAATGCAAGTTCAAACACAGATATGGGTATTACTTCATCCTATTCTTCCTCTGGCAATGTGATAGAGAACAATATTGCAAATTCAAATGGGGCAAATGGGATTCTCATTAGTTTTTCCTCAAACAACAACAGAGTAGTAAACAATACTGCTATTGGAAACACCTATAACGGAATTAGAGCTTATCATGGGACGAGTTACAATACAATAATAAACAACACTGCAAATTCAAACACAAACGGGATTGGCCTTAGCAATTCTTCAAATTATAATGCAGTTGAAAATAATACTGTAAGACTTAACTCAAGATATGGTATTGTTGTTATCCATAACTCTTCAAATAATGTTTTAAAAAATAACGATGTAGTTCTAAATAATCAGACTGGAATTAAGTTAATAGGTTCTACTGTTAATAACACAGTGATAAACAATAATGCAAGTTCAAACACAGGCATAGGTATCGTTTCATCCTGGTCATCCTCAAACAACAAAATAGAGAACAATATTGCAAATTCAAATGGGGCAAATGGGATTCACATTAGTTTTTCCTCAAACAACAATAAAATAATAAACAACACGGTTGTTGGAAATACCTATTATGGAATTAGGATATACCACAGCTCAAGTTATAATACAGTAGAAGACAATTATGTAAAATCAAATTCTCTTGGAATTGACCTTAGCAATTTTTCAAGTTATAACTTTTTGATAAACAATAGTGTGCTTTCAAATTCAAAATATGGCATTCCAATCTCAGGATTCTCAAGCAATAACACTTTAAAAGGCAACAACATTTCAGAAAATTCCATTGTAGGCGTTTTGTTAACGGTAAACTCTCAGGATAATTTAATTTACAATAACTATTTTTCAGGGAACAATATAAATGCATATGATCGTAATGGAAATAATTCGTGGGTTATCTCAAAAACTGCAGGCAAGAACATCGTAGGTGGTCCGTACATCGCGGGAAACTACTGGGACGACTACGTTGGTTATGACCTAGATAAGGATGGTATCGGAGATACTTTACTTCCTTATAATTCTAGTGGACATATCCTAATTAAGGGAGACAAAAAAGGCGATTATATGCCGCTAACAAATAAATCTGAATCTCTTCCAACAATTTACATAATGACTGCAAATGAAACCCTTGTTTCAAATTCAACTCCAGTAATTAAATTTTACTTTACAGATCCTGAAAACAGTACTGGAGCAGCAACATTATACTTTAATGGAACAAATGTTAGTTTTAATGGTTCTGTACTAAATAATACTGCTACAAGCCTAACTACAGGTTCACTTACAGATGGAACTTATCCTTTTTGGATTACGGTCTCTGATGGAATTGGCACAAATAGCAGTTTAAAGCATAAGATAACAATCTCAACCAAAAAGAATTCTGCTTCTACTCCGGGTGGAGGCGGCGGTGCCACCTATACAAGCGGGCCAACTTCATATATCTTAACTGTAACTCCGCCAAATAGAACAACTGCGCCAGTTGCCAAACTAAACAGGACACCTAAAACTGAAACGGCTAAACCTCCTATAAATGCCACTCCCACTAAAATAAGTCCAAAGCCAGCGCCAACTGGACTTTTGGTTTTAACACCAACAAAGCGTGCAGCACTATTGGGTGCAATCCTGTTTGGTGTAGGAATAGCCGCATTTTGGATTGGCGGAAGCGCAAGCAAAATCAAATCCTTATTCAATTAAAACTATTTATAACTCTTAGTTTTATTACTTAATTCTATGGCCAATGAGGAAGAACTTTATGCATTAAAGAAGAAGCTTTCTGTCCTCTCATCTAAGAGAGGCAGACACACGGAACTTATAACAGTGTATATCCCAGATGGGTATGATATAAATAAAGTAACTTCAAAGCTTTCAGAAGAGCAAGGCACTGCTTCAAATATTAAGTCAAGAACCACAAGAAAAAATGTGACTACTGCCCTGGAAAAAATCTTGCAGGAATTAAAACTTTTTAAGCAGACACCTAAAAATGGGCTTGCACTTTTTTGCGGGAATGTTTCCGAGAGAGAGGGGCAAACGGATTTTTTGCTTGAAACAATAATCCCTCCCAAGCCGCTTTCAATTAACCTTTACCGTTGTTCCCAAAAGTTTGTTTTAGATCCACTTTATGAAATGCTTGAGGAGCGAGAGACATATGGGCTAATTGTGATTGACCGGAGAAATGCAGACATTGCGTTGTTAAAGGGAACTTCAATTGAAATTTTAGCAAGTTTGGATTCATTAGTTCCTGGAAAGTTCCGCGCAGGTGGGCAGTCAGCACAAAGGTTTGAGCGTGTAATTGAGGGAATGGCTCAGGACTTCTATAAAAAAGTAGGAGAAATCGCTACTAACGAATTTAATCAAGTCAAAGACCTAAAAGGGATTATTGTTGGCGGGCCAGGGCCTACAAAAAATGATTTTTTGGCAGCCGGGCACCTATCAACTGAATTACAAAACAGGATTTTAGGCGTGATTGATATTGGCTATACTGGTGAGTCCGGGCTGGATGAGCTTGTAAACAAGTCAAAGGATATCCTTGCAGAGGCTGAAATAACAAAAGAAAAAGAAGTAATGAACAAATTTCTTGGGCATTTGGCAAAGGACACAGGGCTTGTGGCTTATGGTGAGGCAGAAGTCAGGGATGCATTAAACAAAGGCGCAGTTGACATCTTGCTCCTTTCGGAAAAACTAAACAAGAAAAGGATAACGCTCTTGTGCCCAAATTGTGGCCATACTGAAGAAAGGACAGTAGATAAAGTTCCTAATCTAGTTTGCCCTGTTTGTGGCTCCCCAATGCAACTTGTGAAAGAAAAAGATCTTATAGAAGACCTAACTGAACTTGCTAAGGAAGTTAATAGCGATGTTTTTTTGGTTTCAAATGAAACCAAGGAAGGCCAGCAATTGTATGGAATGGGCGGGATTGCAGCCATTTTAAGATTTAAACTACAATAAAGTTTTTAAGTAAACAAACCCTAACTGGAATAGCATGGCATCAAAGAATCAATTTGACAACCACAGAAATTGGAAATTTCTAGGGCTCGGAACTCTCATATTTATCCTATTGTTGTCAGCTTATCTCTTGCTTGTTTTTCTTGATGTCCTTATCTTAAGTATTGCAATTGCATACATAGTTTATCCGATAGCCAAATGGATAAACAAAGGAAAAACAGGCCACAATATCAGATACCTGTCTAGTTCAATGGCGGCAGTTCTTTTGGTTGCAATCCCAGTCATATTTGTGCTTTTCTATGGGCTAAACATTGTCCTGCAATGGTTTGTCCAAAATCTTCCGGCAATCACATCCGGGAATTTCTTAGCAGAAATAAAAACAGGGCTTGACTCAATTGGGCTAAGCATAGTCAGTGAAAGAATTGCATCCGAAATTGGAAAACTGCTTGTTGGCTTTACTAATTCACTAAGCTCACTAATCATCCAGCCGGCTTGGCTTGTCAAGACATTTGTTAAAGTTGCACTTTTTTTTGTGGCAACATTTTATTTTGTTTATGAGGGCCCAGAAATTCAAAAGTTAGTGGACGAGCAAATCCCAAAACGCGAGCGATTCTTGAGAGAAATGTTTGATTCAGTTAACAAAATCTTGTATAGTTTGTTTGTAAGCCACTTGTTCACATCAATAATTATTGGTGCAATTGCTTGGTTTGGCTTTTGGATCATCCTAAGACCAAGTATGCTTATGCTTGCATTTTTAACGGCTTTAATGTTTATCATCTCGTTCCTTCCCGTCATTGGCCCTTGGCTAATGTATGTTCCAATGGGAATTTGGGAAATCATCTTCATCCCTGATGGCTTCTGGAAAGGAATTGTGCTTATTGTTTTTGGCCTAATCTTCTTAACATTTATCCCTGATTTTTATATAAGGCCAAAGTTAGTAAAGCGAGGAGCCCAGATACACCCGCTCCTTCTAATACTTGGTTTCTTTGGAGGACCCATGCTAATGGGGCTTAAAGGCGTAATTATTGGCCCTTTAATCCTTGGGCTTGCACAGGCAATTGTTACAATTTACATTGAAAAAAGGGCAATTCTTAAAGAATTGGTTGAGCATTTTTAATCAAAAATTATTTAAATTATAAGATAAACTTTTAAAAATCTTAGTCATAAAATGGACCCAGAACTTGAACGAATAAAGCAAGAAAAACTCAAGAAATTAATGGAAAAAAAGCCACAAGGCAATGCTGAATTGGAGATTTTAGTGACCGATCAGGACTTTAATGAGAAAGTAATAGAGCAATCTAAAAAAGTTCCAGTGGTTGTTGACTTTTGGGCAACTTGGTGCGGGCCATGTGTGATGCTTAGCCCAACTTTAGAGCGATTGGTGAAAGCATACAACGGTAAATTTGTCCTTGCCAAGCTAAATGTGGATGACAACCCTTACACAAGCCAGATGTACATGGTCATGAGCATTCCTTCTGTAAAAATGTTTAAAGGCGGGAAAATTGTTGATGAATTTGTTGGAGCTCTCCCCGAGCCAGCAATTAGGCAGTGGCTAGACAAAAACTTAAATACAACCCTTTCCTAAATAATTAATTACATATTTCTTAGCTCATTTACATGAGGGGATGTCTATGGCAATTAAAATTGCATGCGGAACAAATGATGGAACTAACTTCACTAAAGAACACTTTGGCGATTCCAAGTTCTTTTTAATTTATGACCTGGACGAAAACAGCTTTGTTTTGAGAGAAAAAATTGAAAACAAGACGGAGGAAGAAGAGGTACACGGAGATCCGAAAAAAGCTGCAAAAATTGCTGAGATCCTAAATGGCATTGATGTCCTAGTTGCGTTTGCCATGGGGCCAAATATCACAAGAATGAAAAAGAAATTTGTTCCAGTTATCTCAAGAATTGAGAACATTGAATCTGCCTTAAAAAAATTGCAAGAAAAACTTCCTGAAATTAAAGAAGAACTGCAAAAAGAAGATAAAAAAATTATTTTCCTAAAAGAAGAAAAACCAGAGCTGACAAAGGAAAATGTTTTGTCTGCACTAAAAGAGGTTATTGACCCGGAAATCAAGGTAAACCTTGTTGACCTTGGCCTAATTTATGGTGTTGAAATTGAAGATGATAAAGTTAAAATAAAACTAACTTTTACAACTCCAACTTGCCCTCTTGGAATGATGATCCTTGCAGCAGTTGAGTCAAAAATAAAAGAAAAGTTTAATGTTGATCCGGACATAGAACTTATATTTGACCCTCCGTGGACTCCTGATCGAATGAGTGAAGAAGCAAAAAGACTAACAGGATATAAAGGTGAGCAAAGTGCTCAAGATAAATAAATTAAATGTGGAAGTTGATGGAAAGCTTTTGTTAAAGGATTTAAGCTTGGAAGTCCCAGATAAAAGCGTAAAGGCATTAATTGGACCAAATGGCTCTGGGAAATCGTCTCTTGCTTACACAATTGCAGGCCATCCAAAATACAAAGTCATCTCTGGAAGCGTTTCTTTTAATGGTAAAAACCTTCTTAAGATGCCTCCAAGTGAAAGGGCAAAACTTGGAATTTTTTTAATGTTTCAAAGCCCACCAGAGATCCAAGGGGTTACTTTAAAGACAGTCCTTGAAGACATTTTTGGAAAAGATTTGGATATTGAAAAGGTAAAATCAATCCTAAACTCTCTTAACTTAAAGCCAGAACTTTTGCAAAGGGACTTCAATAAGGGCTTTTCCGGAGGGGAAAAGAAAAAAATAGAAATGCTTCAGGTTGAGCTCTTAAAGCCGAAACTTGCAATTCTTGACGAGCCAGACTCAGGTGTTGACTCTGATTCAATAAAAATAATTGCAAACAAAATAAATGAACTAAATAATCAAGGGACCTCTTTCTTAATAATAAGCCATCAGTCAAAACTTTTCAGTTACTTGTCCCTTGACGGTATTTATGTCATGAAAGACAGGTCAATAGTTGCAGAAGGCAATTCAGAGTTAATTCAAAAGATTGAGGTGGGTGGATATGGAAACCTCTAGGCCAGATTGGATTGAAAAAATAAAGAAAGACGCTCTGGCAAAGTTTGACTCACTTCCGCTTCCAAAGGGCGACTTTATTGACCTCTCTAAATTTACAAAGAACGAGAAAGTTCTTCCTAAG
>JALTGF010000154.1 GCA_027077325.1 archaeon | reverse complement strand
TGGACTTGGTTGAGGATATACTCACAATCTACAGGAATTATTGTTTCAAGACGCAGGTTTTAGTTGCAAGCATAAGAAATCTTGACCATGTGCGCGAGGCAGCGCTACTTGGTGCGGATGTTGCAACTATCCCTCCAAAGGTTATAAAAGAATTGGCAAAGCACGAGTTAACTGATATTGGCATTCAAAGATTTTTGGATGATTGGGAAAAGTTAAAGAAGAAATAGCCTAGGTTCTCCTATTTATTTGCCATATAGCAAATAAATAACTAAAACTCGCCAGCGGTTTTTCCCAGGTTTTTCACAATGAGTAGGCTGGATAACTATATGCCTGGGTAAATGAGAAACCTACTCATTGTGTTGTCCATCCGATTTATTCGAATTACTCGATGACAAAAAAAGCTGAGGGAAAACTACTTAAATGACAAAGAGTTTTTAATCCTGAGTATGTTGTCTCCAAGCGGAGGCAGCACTAATAAACTAAGAGTTAGAGTTGTGGATTGAGGGATCCTGCTCTTTGAGCGCTCTAATTCTTATAAGAGGTGGAAAGAATGGCTGAATTACCGCTATCTAGCGTAGGTCGAGTTATCAAAAAAGCCGGCGCAGCTAGAGTTTCTCTCGACGGAAAAGAGAGGATGAGGGTAGTTCTCGAAGCATATGCGCAAAGCATTGCTGGCAAAGCTGTTATCCTTGCAAATCACGCAGGAAGAAAAACAGTAAAAGCAGAGGACATAACCCTTGCACTTTCTTAATTGGTTTGGGCTTCGGCCCATTCCTTTTTTTATTTTTGTAAGGTTTTTATAATCTGAGTCACAATATAACTCAATGAACTTAAACATACAAAATTATCCTACACATGTTGGATTAATCCCTGACGGTTGCAGGCGTTGGGCAGTAAAGCGTGCATTTAAGCCATGGGAAGGTCATCGAAAGGGGATTAAAGTTTTGGAAGACATCGGTCGTTGGTCCTTTGAAAATCTACCAATTAAATACTATACTGTTTATGGGCTTTCTTTGGAAAACCTAAAAAATCGGAGTTCAACACTTCTGAAGATCCTTTTTAAAATGTATTCTGACCACTTTATTAAAATGTCCAAAGATGAAACAGTTCATAAGATTGGGGTAAATGTCGGGGCAATTGGCAACTTAAATCTACTCCCCAAAGAACTAAGGGAGTCAATTAAAATTGCGCAAAGGGCAACTGCCTCATACACGAACAAGTATTTTAGGGTGGCTCTTGCTTATTCAGGAAGAAAGGAAATTGTTGATGCTGCAAATCGTCTTGTTAAAAACAAGAAAAGAATAACTGAAAACTCAATTTCAAAAAATCTCTACTTTAACTTCCCTGATCCCGATTTAATAATTAGGAGCTCTGAAAAAAGAATCTCAAATTTCTTGCTCTGGGAAAGTGCATATTCGGAACTTTATTTTATAGACAAACTTTGGCCAGATGTGACTAAAAACGATTACATTGCAGCCCTTAAAGATTTTGATAAAAGAAAGAGAAGATATGGCAAGTAATCACCATAAATACTTTAGGTATGGCAAAAACTTTGTTAAAATTGCTGGATTTTTTACAATCTTTTTTAGTAGATCCTGTGGCTTGTCCATATCTCCATATTTTATAATTATGTCCTTTATTTCATTCTGGTCTAAAATTTCAAATATTTTTTCCAATTCTATATCTGAAATCCTGTCCAATACGTTTCTTATCATAAGTGCAGAGTTTAGTTCTGGCTTAATTTTTTCTTCCCAATCCTTTTGATACCTTTCAAGGTTGTTTTCTTTAATGGCATCACTCAATATTTTTGCAGAGGCCATGCCAATATAGACGCCACCGCCGCTTGTGGCTTTAACTTGTCCTGCAGCATCTCCAACGAGAGCAACATCTCCCTCTACAATTTGCTCGCGCCATTTGAGTGGGATAAGCCCTCCATAAGTTTCAAGAATTTCAGGACTTCCAAACCTTTCTTTAATAAACCTATCTAAGTACTCGCTTGGATTTTCCTTTGTTGCCAATCCAACCTTTAGTGTTTTATCTGTTGGGACAATCCACGCAAAAAAGCCGGGTGCAATTTTTTCGCCAAAATAAAGCTCGACAAACTTTTTATCATAACTTTCATTTTCAATTTCAACTTGCACTCCTGTTATAACTTTTTCAAGCGGGGGGAAGCTAGCAATCCTTGCAATTGTTGAGTTTGCTCCGTCTGCTCCAACAATAAACTTTGCATTTGTATCTAATTTCTCAATATGTGTATTAAATTGAATATCTAATCCTTTTGACAATTCTTTGTCAAATAAGGGTCTGTCCAAGACATACGCTTGGTCTTTTTCTCTTGAAAGCTCAACACACTTGCCGCTTGGGGAGTATAGTTTCGCGCCTTTTACTTTGTTTAATACAACTTTATTTGGAACCTTAATTAATTCATCAATATTCTTGCTGACAAGCCCAGTGCAATGCTTTGGGATGCCAACCTCTGAATGCTCTTCAAAAATTTTAAAGTCAATCCCTGCATCTTTTAATTGCCGCGCCAAGTAGCATCCAATTGTTCCAGCTCCAATAATCTGAACATCCATAAATTATAAATCCTGCCCAGTCCATTTAAAGATTATGGTTGAAAACACAAAAGAAAAAATCAAGAGCATTATTTTAGAGCTTGAAAACAAGAGTCAGCTTTTTACATTTGATGATGTCCTAGAAAAAGCAAGGGACGAAGGTATCCCTGAAGCTGAGACCAAGAGTGCCTTTAATGAACTAATCGAGGACAATTACATTCATGAGGTTCGTGGATCCGAAGGTTTATACGCAAGGACAATTTGGCGTGATTACAGCCCATCCTTTGAGGAAATTCCTCAGTGGTAAACTTCTCCAATTAAATAAGTCGGCTTTGCATCAACTATTTTTACTTTAATAATTTTCCCAAGCAAATTTTTGTTTGTTTTAACAACAATTGGCTTGTACGCAAAATTTCTCCCAATCCAACTCTCTTGTTTTCCTTTCTCATCAATTAAAATTTCTCCACTCCATCCAATCAATTTTTTGTTTTTCTCAAGTCCAATCTTTTTCACAAGTTTCGTTAGTTCTCTGCTTCTATCTTTTTTAACTCTGTCCACAATTTGTTTCATTTTTGCGGCCTCAGTTCCAGGTCGCGCGCCGTATCTTGAAATGTTTACAATGTCTGGCTTAATTTCATTAATCAAGGAAATTGTTTTTTCAAAGTCCTCTTTGGTTTCCCCAGGAAAGCCGACAATAATATCTGTACTCAATGTGAGTTCTGGAAATTCTTCTCTAAACTTATGGACTATTTCTTTAAATTGCTCTGTGTTGTTCCCTCTTTTCATTAGGCGCAAAATCTTATCTGAACCGGACTGCGCAGGTAGGTGCAAGAACTTAAAAATTTTCTCATTTTTGTAAGCATCAATCAATTGGTCTAAAATTCTAATAGCATTTGAGGGGTTCATCATCCCAACTCTCACAAAAAACCTTCCATTTATCACTGCAACTTTTTTCAAGAGCTCTGCCAAGTCTCTTCCAGAGTCAAAGCCATACGCTCCCGTGTCCTGGGATGTTATCCAAACTTCCCTACAACCTTCTTTTAAGGCATTTTCAATTTCTCTTGTAATTGTTCCAATTGGATAACTATAAAGCTCTCCGCGTGCAAATTTTGTAACACAAAATGTGCAGTTACCAAGACAGCCCTCGTTTATCTCAACAATATCTATTATAGGATTAAACTTTATTTTTGGAAGTAGTGGCTTTGATTTTTCCCCTTTACCAAGAACAACAACTTTTTTTCCGGAAAAAGTTTTCTCAACAACTTCAACAATTTTTTCAATTTTTCGCGGACCAATTAAAGACGCACTTGGAACTATCTTTTCAACTTCCCTTTTGTTTGCCTCTGGAAAGCATCCCGCGACAACTAATTTTTTATTGATTTTTTTAAAAAATTCCAGCCTTTTTTTTATTTTAGTTTCCGTCTGGTCTTTCACATAGCAGGAATTTATTAAAATTAAATCTGCCTTCTTAAAATTATCAGTAATTTCATGGTCTGCTTTTTTCAGGAGTCCAGCCATTATTTCAGAATCGGCAAAATTTGCAGAGCAACCATAAGTTTCAATATAAACCTTCATCTTACTCTGGTCTCTCACTTAAATTTGCGAGTTTTCTCGCTATCTTAACAACCTCTTGCAGGGTCTCTGGAAGTTTTTCAAATTCATCCCTGTCCATATACCTGCTTAAAACTATATTTGGATCAACACTTTCTTCCTTTGCAGCTATCTCAATAGCATCTACCAATCTTTTTGCTTTTTTATTCTTAAGTAACTCAACAACTCTTAAGCAAATTTCCCTAAACTCATGATTTGAGATCTCCTCTTTTTTCTTTGTCCTTGGTCTCTTTTCAATTTTCTCTACTCTAAAGTAAGCTTCTCTAAACTCCTCGCTACCATATTTAAGCTTAAAATAATCGTGTCTTGCTTTTTCGCTGCCTTTTTTTGCCTCTTTCCAAAGTTTATTTAGTTCTTTCTTAAGTTCTGCTTTAGTGTATCTTCTCTTTGCCATAACACTCTTCTTTATAACTAAATGTCTATTTAATGTTTCTAAAAATCAAATCAAAGCACCATCTAATGCATTTGCGCAGTTGCAGTTTTCCCGGATGTCTGGGATTTTTGGAATAACTGCTTTCAAAAGTTCCTTGACTTTTTCATTGTTTTCTTTCATTGTCTTAACAACTTCATCTAAGGTTACGGCAGTTTCTTTCCAGCAGTCATAATCAGTTATCATTGCAATTGATGCATAGCAAATTTCAGCCTCGCGCGCGAGCACAACCTCAGGGACTAATGTCATGCCAATAATGTCTGCACCCCATTGCCTAAACATATTTGACTCCGCACGGGTTGAAAATCTTGGTCCTTGAATGCAAACGTAAGTTCCTTTTTCGTGGATATCCTGCTTAAGTTCTCTTGCGCTCTCTATCAAAATTTTTCTCAATTCTGGACAAAATGGGTCTGCCATTGAAATGTGGCAAACTTTGTCTTTTTCGTAAAACGTGCTTGTTCTTCCCCATGTTCTGTCTATAAATTGGTCCGGAAAAACAATGCTACCTGGTTTCATCTCCTCGCGCAATGAGCCAACTGCCTGCGGCGCCAGAATTCTTTCAACGCCAAGCTCTTTTAGTGCCTGAATATTCGCCCTAAAATTAATCTTATGCGGCGGAATTGTGTGCTTTGGTCCGTGTCTTGGAAGGAATGCAACTTTTTTTCCTTTAAAGGTTCCGACGGTAATTGGTCCGGATGGTTTTCCATAAATTGTTTCTATGTTTATTTCTTCAATGTTCTCAAGCATTCCTGGATCGTAAATTCCTGTTCCACCTATTATGCCTATTTTCGCGATTGCCATATTGCCTAATTCTTGGATAAATTATTTATAAGTTATCAATCACTTATGAACTATGAAACCAATCTATATTAAGGGAAAACATGGGGATATCCGGATTAAACCAAATCATTCTTATCTCATTTTAGAGGATAGCCCAGAATTAAGTTTTGAGATATTTAAAAAATTTTTGCATAAGAAAGGCACTACGGGGCTTGTTATATCTGCATATAATCCTAAAATAGTCATTGATAAATATAAACTAAAAAAAATTGAAAAGAGGATTCGTTTTATATGGTGGGTCAGCTATTCGCATGAAGGGTTTTCAGATTCTTTGCCATTTCAAAATATAGAAAAGTTTCGCGCCATTGTAAGAGATTATGCTAAAGAGCACCCAAAGTCTGTTGTATTGGTCCACGGGGCAGATTCCTTATTTAATTATGTGGATGAACGTTCGGCCATCCTTGTGTTACATCAGTTATCAGAACTTACCTCAGTTACTGAAAACTCAATTTTGTTAGTCCCATTTAATGAAAATGCAATTTCAAAAAATCTTATCTCTCGATTGTCTACAAAATTTGAAAAAATTCGTGCCAATTAAATAAATTATTTTATATAATACCTAAAATTACTATCTAAATTATGGACAATATTGACTTAAAATCAAGGATTAGGAATATACCTGACTTTCCAAAAAAAGGGATTATGTTTAGAGACATAACAACATTAATTAAAGATCCTGCATCATTCCAGTTTGTAATTGATTATTTTGCAGATCTTTACAAGGATAAAAAAATTGATGTAATTGTTGGGATTGAAAGCCGTGGCTTTATATTTGGGGCGGCACTTGCCTATGCAATGGGAAAAGAATTTGCGATTATACGAAAGCCAGGAAAATTGCCACATAAAACAATCTCCCAGGAGTATGAACTCGAATATGGAAAAGACAAGATTGAAATTCATGAGGATGCTATAATGCCTGGCCAGCATGTTTTGCTTATTGACGACCTGCTTGCAACCGGTGGGACAATGGAAGCTGCGGCAAAGCTTGTTGAAAAACTTGGCGGCGTCGTTGAGGGAATTGCATTTGTTATTGAACTAACTTTTTTAAATGGCCGCGAGAAACTTAAGAATTATAATGTTCATTCTTTGGTAAAATATGACAGTGAGGTTGAGTAAATGAGTAAAGTTAAGGACTTAAAACTTGCAAAGCAAGGAAAATTAAAATTGGAGTGGGCAGAGGATCACATGCCTGTTTTAATGCAAATAAAAAAGAACTTTGAAAAAACAAAGCCGTTCAAGGGCTTGACAATTGGCGCCTGTTTGCATGTAACAAAGGAAACTGGCATTTTAATGCGAACTTTGAAAGCTGGCGGCGCAGAAGTTTATCTTGCAGGTTCAAACCCGCTAAGCACACAAGATGACGTTGCGGCGCAGTTGGTTAAGGACGGGATTAACGTTTTTGCATGGCGAGGGGTTTCTGAAAATGAATACTATTGGTGCGTTAATAAGGTCTTGGATGCAAAGCCAAACATAACAATGGATGACGGTGGTGATTTAATAACAACTCTTCACAGGAGTAGGCAAAATCTAATTAAGAATGTTTTTGGTGGCACTGAGGAAACAACAACTGGCGTAATTCGTTTCAGGGCAATGGAAAAAGACAAAGTTTTAAGATTCCCTGTAATTGCAGTTAATGATGCAATGACAAAGCACTTGTTCGACAATCGCTATGGAACCGGCCAGAGCACAATTGACGGAATTTTAAGGGCAACTTCTGTCTTAATTGCTGGGAAAAACTTTGTAGTTGGTGGCTATGGCTGGTGCGCTCGCGGAATTGCAATGCGCGCGCATGGAATGGGTGCCCGCGTAATTGTTACCGAGGTTGACCCTGTAAAAGCGCTCGAGGCAGCAATGGATGGGTTCACAGTAATGCCAATGGACCAGGCAGCAAAAGTTGGAGATATTTTTGTAACTGCAACCGGAGACAAGGACATAATCACGGGAAAGCACATTAGAAAAATGAAAAATGGCGCAATTCTTGCAAATTCTGGCCATTTCAATCTTGAAATAAACGTCTCTGATTTAGAAAGATTAAGCAAGAGCAAGAAAAGAATTAGGGAAAACACAGTTGAATATACTTTAAAGAATGGAAAGAAAATTTATCTGCTTGCAGAAGGTCGATTAGTGAATCTCGCGGCCGCTGAAGGTCATCCCTGCGAAGTTATGGATATGAGCTTTGCAAATCAAGCATTGGTTGCAGAATATCTAAGCAAAAAGCCAAAACTTGAGCCAAAGGTTTACGGCGTGCCCAGAGCAATTGATGAAAAAATTGCACGAATGAAGTTAAAGAGCATGGGGATGTCAATTGACAAGCTTTCAAAGGGGCAGAAGAAGTATCTCAGTTCTTGGAAAGAGGGAACTTAGGTTTTATTTATTTTCCATATGGCAAATAAGCTTTTAAACCTTACTCTTTAAATACTCCCTTTACTATATATAAAAACCCAGAAGTTTTATTCTTTTAGGGAGGTGTTAAATGGCAAAAAAATCTGTAAAAAAAGTTAAGAGCAAAGCTAAGGGAAAAGCTCCAAAAATTAGGATTGAAAATGTAGTGGCTTCTGCTTCTGTCAATGCTGAGATTGACCTTGACAAAATCGCTGCAACTCTACCAAATGCAGAATATGAACCAGAGCAATTTCCGGGGCTTGTTTTGAGATTAGAAGAGCCAAAGTCCGCAATTCTTGTATTTAGTTCTGGAAAAATGGTTTGTACTGGGACAAAGGAGCCAAAACTCATTGAGAAAGCAATTGAAAAGACAATTAAGCAACTTAGAAGTGTTGGGATCAAAATTAGAGGAAAAGCTACAATAAATATCCAAAATATTGTTGCTTCATCTGATCTTGGTGTTGAACTAAATCTAGATAAAGTTGCTTTTTCACTCGAAAATGCCGAATTTGAGCCAGAGCAATTTCCTGGATTAGTTTTTAGAGTATTTAATCCAAAGGTAGTATTTCTATTATTTAGATCTGGGAAAATTGTCTGTACTGGGGCAAAGAAAAAATCAGATTTAAAAAAAGGTGTTGACAAACTAGTTGAGGAACTGAAAAGGATCAAAGTAATCTGATTAACTTTTTTGAGTTAACAAAAATATTTAAATCCCTGTGTAGAGAGAACCTAAAATGGCAAAGAGTGAACCTAATCTAGAGAAGCAAGAATTTATCAAAAGCTCTGAGATTGATTTCTTGGAAAAATTCGAGCGTTTTTTTAGGAGCCGATATAAGAAAGAACTTCTGGATATAGCAACGAGTTATCCAATCAAAAAATCACTCTTGGTAGATTTTACAGTTCTTGACAAGTTTGATACCACGCTTGCAGATGAATTGCTTGAAAATCCTGAAGAAACTCTAAAGATTGCAAAAGATGCCATTTCTGAGATCGATTTGCCGATTGATGGCGATTATGAAATAAACGTGCGAGTATACAACTTGCCACCATCAAGGTCAATTAATATCCGGGATATACGCTCTGAAAATCTTGACAAGTTAATTGATGTAGAAGGCCTGGTAAAAAGTGCCTCTGAAGTAAGGCCAGAAGCAGTTCGCGTGATATTTCAATGCCCTGAATGCGGAAAGTTAATCCCCGTAATACAGGATGGAAAAAAGCTCAAAACCCCCTATATGTGTGACAACCCTGCTTGTGGCGCAAGAGGGCATTTCAAAGAAGTCAAAATAGACTTGGTAGACACACAGAGAATAAAGATACAGGAGCCACCTGAGATAATTATGGGAGGCGAGCAACCTTCTGAAATGTATGTTGTCCTAACTGATGATCTTGTTTCTCCTGAAGGAAGGAAAAAAGTAATGCCTGGAAATCGTGTCAAGATAACTGGTATCTTAAAAAAGATACCCTTTAAGTTAGCATCTGGAGCCTCTTCAACAAGATATGACCTTTACTTGTCTGCAAATCATATCAAAACAGTAGAGCGTGAATTTGAAGAGATTGAACTTACAAAAGAGGACATCGCCAAAATAAAGAAACTTGCAAAGGATGAAAAAATTTACGAAAAACTAATTGAGAGTATGGCGCCTTCTATTTACGGGTATGAGGACATCAAGGAAGCGATTTTATTGCAGCTTTTTGCAGGCGTTCCAAAGACACAGCCGGATGGCACACACATCCGCGGAAATATTCACTTGTTTTTAATTGGAGACCCTGCGGTTGGTAAGTCCCAGCTTTTAAGATATGTTTCTGAGCTCGCTCCAAAGGGCAGGTTTGTCTCTGGAAAGAAAGCAAGTGGTGCTGGTTTAACTGCTGCTGTTGTTCGCGACGAGTTTTCTGGGTGGACGCTTGAGGCAGGAGCAATGATACTTGCAAACAATGGTATTGCTGCTGTTGATGAATTTGACAAAATGAGAGACGAAGATATTTCTGCAATGCTTGAAGCTATGGAACAGGGAACTGTTTCTGTCGCAAAAGCAGGCATTGTAACAACTTTAAGGGCAAATACTGCCGTTCTTGCTGCGGCAAATCCGAAGTATGGGCGATTTGACAAGTTTAAGCCACTCACCGACCAAATTGACTTAAGTCCTGTTATCCTAAGCAGGTTCGATTTAAAGTTTCCAATAAAAGATCTTCCTTCTGAAGAGAGGGATGTCCGATTAGCTGAACACGTCCTTAATTCACTTACAACTCCACAAGCAATTGAGCCAGTTATCCCTCAGGCAACAATACGAAAGTATGTTGCATATGCAAGAAATCACTGCAAGCCAAAGTTAACAAATGAAGCAAAAGAGCTTATCAAAAACTTTTATGTCTTATGGAGAAGCAAGTCAAGGAATGAATCTGGAGAATTGACGGTTGCACTCACCCCAAGGCAGCTGGAAGCATTAATCCGCTTATCTGAGGCATCTGCAAAAATTAGGCTTAGTGACAAAGTTACTGCAGAAGATGCAAGGAGGGCCATCCACTTACTCGAGGGATCCCTTAAAGCATTAGCGGAAGAACCAGAGACAGGGCAAATTGATATTGATAGGATTGATGTTGGGATCAGTTCTGCCCAGAGGAGCAAAATCCATACAATGCTAAGCATACTTGATGACCTGACAAAAGAGATTGGAAAAGAGGTGCCAATTGATGACTTGTTTGAAAGAGCAAAAGAGCAAGGAATTGAAAAAATTACTGCGATTGAGCTAATAAATAAATTAAAGGAAAAAGGTGATCTTTTTGAGCCAAGACAAGGTTTCATCCAAAAAGCATAATTATAATTTCAGGTCAGGTCTTTTTTTAATTGAATCGATGTTATTCTTAGTTTCACAAGGCATTGGCCTTTATGTAGGGTATGCCTTATTTAAACTGGGATACACTCCATCAGCTGAAACAAATAGCTCTGTTATAATATTCCTCCTAACTTTTTTAATTGCAACAGCAGCAATTGTGTCTATGTTGAAGTTTTTTAAGGGAAAATTTTTATTCCAGTTTTTATTGGCTTTCTTAATCTTTGCTGGAAGTGAAACCGTTTTTTCTGTATTTGTTCCAGACTTAATAGCAATAGTCCTTTCTGGGGTAGTTGTTTTTTTAAGATTTAAGTTTCAAAATGTACTCTCTCAAAACATTGCAATGGTTTTTGCCATTTCTGGGATTGGTGCCACCCTTGGTGTTTTTTTATCAATAAGGGCAGTATTGATTATCCTTGCAGTCCTGTCTGTTTACGATGTTGTTGCAGTTTATAGAACAAAGCACATGGTTTCCATGTTCCGTGGTCTTGTTGATAGGGGGGTTCCTTTCTCAATAGTTGTCCCAGACAAACTAAAAAACATCCATTCAAGTGTCTTGACTGCAAAGCCTGGCAAGGGCGGATTTCTTATGCTTGGAACTGGTGACTTAACATTCCCGTTAGTTTTCTCAGTTTCTGCACTTAATGCTTTTGGCATACTAAGTGCGGTTTCTGTAATTTTTGGGGCGTTTCTTGGGTTATTCTTTATCCATATATTATTACTCAAAAAAAAGAAAGGTGCGATCCCTGCACTTCCACCAATCATCTTGTTTTCATTAATCTTCTTTCTAATCTCAATCCTTCTCTAGGAAATGGAAAAAAATACTGCTGCAATAAAAGTGCATATAAAAGAACTCATTAGTGGAGAATATATTCAAAATGATGGTGGGAGTTTTTTAAAGACAAAAGATGGCCAGGAAATTGTTAAAGCACATATTCTCGGAACAATTGTTGATAAGTATGTCTCAAGCAACCAGCAGTATGGGATTCTCACTTTGGATGATTCAACTGAAACAATACAAGTTAGGTTTTTCAAGGAGCGTGTAAACCAACTCAGCAATTTAAAAATTGGTGATCTCTTAGAGGTTATTGGTTTTGTAAAGGATTATGAAAACGAGATCTACATACAACCTTTGATAACTAAAAAACTAGATGACCCAAACTGGGAAATCTTATGGAATCTAGAACTGCTTGGACTTGAAACTAATTCAAAAAAACAAGATGTTGACATATCTCAGATAGTTTTGCAAAAGGTCCAGGAGCTTGACTCAGGAGAGGGCGCTGACATCAACAAACTGATAGAAAAACTAGATAAATATGAAAATAACAAAGTACTTGAAGCAGTCAGGCAATTAATGTTTAAAGGAGATTTGTTTGAACCAAAGAAAGGGTTCATAAAGGTAATAGAATGAAATCTGAAATGGAATATACTGAACTATTAAAAAGAGCAAGAAAAGACCTACCTAAAGAAGTTTTTGAAAAATCTCGTTTTGAAATACCAAAATTTGAGTCGTTTGTTCAAGGCGTAAAAACAATAATCAAAAATTTTACTGAGGTTGCTCGAACATTGCACAGGGACCCAAATCATCTTGCAAAATTCTTGTTCATTGAAGCAGGAACGGCTGGGGAAATTAAGGGCCACCGCTTAATCCTAAAAGGAAAAAAGAATCAAGATTTTTTAAATTCTAAGTTAAATGACTATGTAAACGAGTTCGTGCTCTGCAAGCAGTGCAAAAAGCCAGACACTGAATTAAGGTCTGAAGGCGGAATTGATAGGATCAAATGCAAAGCATGCGGAGCAAAGTACACCGTAAGAAAACTATGAAAATCTCGGTTAATATAATTGGCGAAGAGGACGAGCAGGTCCTTGCGGCGTGTGATGAAGAACTTCTAGGAAAAACTTTCAAGGAAGGAGATCTAAAGCTTGAAGTAAGCAAGGATTTTTACGGCGGAAAAATTATTGATGCAGATATTTTTGGAGAGCTTTTAAAAAGTGCAAGGATTGCAAACCTGTGCGGCAAAACAACTGTTGAGAAAGCAATAGAATCCGGGCTGGTTTCAAGAAATTCTGTTATTGTTATACAAGGTGTGCCTCATGCACAGGTTGTAAAAATTAATTTTCAATAAAGAAGTTCTTCGAGGTCTGCTTGTGCTATGTCAATTATAACTGGGTCGCGGCCTTCCACTCTTCTAATAACAGTCATTGGAACTGCTCTCTTTTTAAATTCAAGGACTGCGATTTCTGTTGGGTCGTCCATCCCTTTTGGCAAGTCAATTAAAATAGGTGCCCCCATCGAAATTTGCAAGGCGCGGGCTCCAATAATTCTTGCCCTTTCAAATCTTGTGAGCTTGTTAGTTGGGTACATCGTGACATTATAAAACTTGTTTCTTTTATATATCTTTTGTGGTTCGGCTTTTTTGCCATCGAGTAATTCGAATAAATCAAATGGGCAACACAATGAGTAGGTTTCTCATTTACCCAGGCATATAGTTATCCAGCCTACTCATTGTGAAAAACCCGGGAAAACCTCAGGTGAGCTTTTAATTATTTATTTGCTATATGGCGAATAATCCGCCAATTCCTAATGCCCACTACCTAATACCCAACGCCAACTCATTAAAACATCAAATTACTCTAATTACTCCAAAAAATAAAATTGCTCGTACTACCAACTCCTTAGGGAAACCTTAATATAACGCCTTCCCGAATCTATTGCCTATGACTAACGGAGCTAATCGGCATAAACAACACTCTCATGGAAAGCCTACTTTTCCACAGGGGGAGTACATTAGAGTTCGGTTGCCAAAAGCAAGCAAGAGAGAAGTTATTGGCGTTGTCCAGGAACATTTTGGATCCAAGCTTCTTGTCAAATGTATGGATGGTTTTACAAGAATATGCCGGATCCCTGGCAAAATTAGGTATAAAGTTCATATTAAGCCGGGCAGTGTTATCCTGGTAAAAAAATGGGAAATCCAGGCAGATGAGAAAGGTGACTACCTTTACAAATACAGTCCTGCCCAAGTAAAGCAATTGTTTAAAAAAGGATTTTTGAAAAAAGAGGATTTGGAATAATCGATATCTTGCGCTTCATTTAATAGGTCTAATTTTTTGCCCTAAAAAATTAAAATCGATATGCTTCGGCTCAGTTACCTTTAAATATGCCCTAAAACATATATACTGTAACAAATTTAATGAGTTATCATGGTTGAATATCTAAAGATACCGTCTGAAAGAATTGCCCTTTTATTATCGGACAATCAAAAAATAAAAAAGCAAATTGAAACTGCAACAAAAACTAAAATTGAAGTCGACAAAGAGCTCAATGAGGTTGTTATCTCTGAAACCTCCAAATCTGAGCTTTTAATGGTATGGAAAGCGTGTGACATAGTAAAGGCAATTGGCAGGGGTTTTGAACCAGAAATTGCATTTAAGCTGCTTCGCAAGGGGTTTGAGCTTTACATAATTGAGGTAAAAGATTATATAGGAAAAAATAAAAAAGGGCTCATTCGAATAAAAGGAAGGGTTATCGGAAAGCAGGGAAAGTCAAAGAAAAAAATACAGGACTTAACTGGGACAGACATTTCAATTTACGGGAAGACCATTGCGATCATTGGAAAAAGTGTGGATGTTGATATTGCTGCTCATGGCATCGAGTTGCTGTTGGAAGGTGCAATGCATAACACTGCATTTAAATCTATCAAAAAAGAGTTAAAAGAGAGGATAAACGAACTTTAAAATGAATGAAGAACCTAAAACTGCAAAACTTGGGGTAAATGCAGAAACTCTATTTAAAGAGTTTAGGGAAGTCCAACTTAGTGAATTTTTTAGGAAAAACAGGCAATATCTTGGCTATGTTGGCAAGCAAAAGAGTTTAACTACTGTTGTTCACGAGCTTGTAACTAACTCTCTGGATGCATGTGAGGAAGCAGGAATTTTGCCAGATATCAAAGTCATAATTAAGGAGCTTGGGAACGAGCACTACAAAGTTATTGTTGAAGATAATGGGCCCGGTGTCCCAGAGAAACATATTGACCGGGTTTTTGGCCAACTCTTAACTGGTACTAAATTTCACCGAAACATTCAATTAAGGGGACAACAAGGGCTTGGTGTCAGCGGGGCTGTTTTATTTTCTCAAATTACTACTGGAAAGCCAACCAGGATACGGTCTGGAACTGGCAATGGTAAAGTAGTGGATGCACAGATCCTAATTGATATAAAGACAAACTCTCCCAAAATTGTTGAAAAAGAAGTTTACAATGACATGTGGCGAGGAACCATTGTTGAAAGTGAGTTTAAGGGCGTAAAGTATTCGAGAGGGGCAAAGGGTCCATTTGAGTATATGCGATGGACTGCTGCGGCAAATCCGCATGCACAGATTTTCTTTAAAGATAATACTTCTGAAATCCTTTTTGAGCGTGTTGTTAATCAAGTCCCTCCTCGTCCAAAAGAAATAAAACCCCATCCTGAGGGTTTAGAGCCACACGATCTACTTGATATTGCACATAGCTCAAAAGCAAGGCAAGTTAGCTCGATGTTGATGTCTGAGCTTTCAAGGGTAAGCGCTGATAAAGTAAGGGAAATTCAAGAAGTTGTAAATACTGACATAATTCAAAACACGCTAAAAGAGTTACTTCCTGAACAAAAGATTTCCGAGATCATAAAAAAATCAAATCTAAAATCTCAGGCAATAAAGGAAGATGTCGAGCGAGCTGTTAGAGAAGTTTTAGTTGGAGAAGACCAGCAAAAAATTTCTGATATAATCCGTGTTTTAAACGGGGCAATTTTTGATATGCGGATGAGTCCAAAGAGATTAGAGTGGGAGCAAGCTGAGCAACTTGTAAACGCATTTAAAAAAGTAAAGTTTATGGCACCGCCTACTTCTGGGCTTATTCCAATTGGTAAAAAGGTAATTGAAAAAGCATTAACAAACCTTTTAGCTCCTGATTTTGTTGAGGCGATCTCTAGAAGCCCGTCTGTTTATCGAGGCGGGATTCCATTCTTGGTTGAAGTTGCAATTGCCTATGGCGGAAACTCAGGTCGTGAAACATCTGAGGGTGGGCGAAAAGTAGAATTAATGCGATTTGCAAACCGTGCACCACTCTTATTTGATGCAGGCGGTTGCGTAACTACGCTTGCAATGGAATCAATTGACTGGAAACGCTACCACATTATTGATTTGGAAAGTGCTCCAATCACTATCTTTATAAATCTAATTTCTACTCATGTTCCTTATACCTCAGCTGGAAAGCAAGCAATTGCAAAGGAAGATGAAATCTATGATGAAATTAGGTTTGCATTGATGCAAATTGCAAGAACATTGCAAAAATTCCTTGCTGGAAAAAGGCGCGTTCAGGAGGAAAAAGCAAAAAAAAGAATGTTTGAAAAGTATGTGCCTGAAACTGCAACTGCTCTTTCAAAGCTAACAGGAATGGATGCAAATGAAATCCAAAAATCTCTTGAGAAAATTGTTATGAGCCGTTTTAGCGAATTGTTTAGCAAAGAGGAATTACAAGAAAATACACAAGAAGAAGGCGCTGCTTATGAAGAAATTCCTGAGCCAGACGAGGAGGCTGAAGAATAGGAGGAAAAATGGAGCATCAAAAAGAAATTGACCAAGAGTCATTGAAGAAAATTAATGAATTTGGAAAAAGGATACTGGAAGAAATAAAAAGTGGCAAGAGTCCTACCTTTAACTTGCCGCTAAGGGCAAAGAGCAACATTACTTTTAATGAAGCCACTAAAACTCTGGAACTTGGTGACAAATACTCAACTAGAAGTTTCTTAAATATTGCTCATACTCGAAAGTTTATGCAGTCCCTTTTAGTCGCTGCGGCTTGCAAGGAATACATAAGTGAAGGAAAAACGGTAGGAAAACGTGAGTTGTACTATAACTTGAAACACTCTTTGCCAAATTCAAAGGAAAACACCTTTGAAGATGACATTGAAAGTGGCTCGGTTTTAAATGATTTGGAGGCATCCTTAAATATACTCAGAGAACGGCTGCATGTTGAGGCAAAAGCGCGCGGTTCTATCTATGGAGATATTGTCCTAAGTCAGGCCGGGGATACTTTTGACTGCAGCAAACTTGGTCGTGGTGGATGGGCAATCCCTGGATATGTGGAAGATGTTGATGTCGTAAATCATAAGGCAGATTTTATCCTTGCAATAGAAAACGATGCAATGATGTCCCGACTGATTCAGGAAAAGATTTACAAAAAATTAAATTGCCTTTTGGTCACAGGGGAAGGGATGTTCCCTCGTGGAGTTAGGAGATTCATTAAGATCCTAAGTGAAAAACTAAAACTTCCTGTCATAACTTTTGTTGATGGCGATCCGTATGGTTTTTACATTTATTCTGTCTTAAAATATGGTTCAATAGAGCTTGCTCATCTCTCAGAACGATATGCGGTTCCAAATTCAAAATATGTTGGCATGACAATGGATGATATTGATGAATACGGTTTGCAAAATGTTACAGAAAAATTAAAGGATGTTGACAAAAAAAGAATAAGAGAAGAAATGCAATACCCTTGGTTTAAGGATAATCCTGCCTGGCTGCGCCAGTTAAAGCTCATGGAACAAAAAGGTGTTAGAATAGAGCAACAGGCACTTGCTAACAAGAGCTTGGACTTTGTTGCAAAGAAATATCTGCCAGAAAAAATTGAGGGCCAAAAGTTTTTGGATTAGGATTGGAGTTTTTCCAAGAGGCCTTTAATCTTTTTGCTTGTGATTGTTTCAGGTCTGTCCTTGTGTGTTTCAACTGCCTCTTTTAGTTTCTCAATGGCTTTTTCTCTTTCTCCTTTGTCTGCATACATTCGCGCGAATTCATACAATGTAATCTCAATATAGTCAACTGCTTGGATCCCTCTTAAAAGTTTTAAGCTTCTCTCAAAATGCTCTGTTGCTTTTTCAAATTCTTTCATAACTTTGTAGGCCTTTCCGCGCATGCACTCCACTCTTGACTTGCCAAGCCGATTATTAAAACTGCTCATTATCCTCATTGATTTATCACACTCTTCTATGGCAAGTTCTGGCTTACCAAGTTCTGCATAAACGCTTGCAAGATTAAAGCGGGTCCAACCTTCCATAAAGATATTCCCGCTTTCTTTGCATAAATCAACTCCTTTCTTGTAATATTTGCTTGCTTGTTCAAAATCTCCAAAGTCCTCATAAACTCTTGCCAAATTGTTGTAAACTCCGCCAGCCCTTCCAAGCATTTCTAACTCTTCATAAATATCAATTGCTTTGTTGCAGTAGTCAACTGCCTTCTCTTTATCTGCAAGGTCAAGATAAATGTTTCCAATCGTTGTGTATATCCCTGCCATCATAATGCTTTTTGCCTTTTTCTCATTCCTAGATCCAAATGGCATCCTCTCTGTGGCTTTTAATGCATTTTCAGCAATCTTTAGTGCCTCTTCGTGCTCTCCTAATCTCCAAACACTACTTGCCTTTCCATTTAAAGAAGATGCAAGCCCGGAATAATCCTCTAACTTCTTATATGCTTCAATGGCATTGTCATAGTACAAAATTGATTGTTTGTAGTCCTCTAACCTGTTGAATGCGCTCCCAATCTTTTTGCAAATCCTTGCATAGTCACTTAAATTTTTTTCTAGGTCCAACTCCCCAATTGTCTTTTTATAATATCCAATTGCAATCGAGTACTCTTTAAGGTCTACCTGTGTATCGCCATCTCGCTCGTCATTTCTCCATTCTTGTTTTCCGTATGACTTCTCAACTATCTTTTTTGCATTTATTATCCTTAACTTAACTTCTCTTGCCTTTTCTTCCCCAAATGATTTTGTAACCTCAAAAATTCTGTCTGCAATCCTTTTTAAGTCCCTAACCTTAATTTCTTCAAAATCTATGTTCAAATTTTTGCATTGTTCTTTTAATATGGATGGACCTAATAACTCCCCATATGCATCTGACATAATCTTTTCAATATACTTGCTTAAAGTAATCTCTGCCACTTTTATCAAAAATAAATGGTTTTTTGTTAATTTAAGTTTTGCTAATTTATTAAATCTGCATTATAGGCCAATTAGTGTGCTTGTCATTGAAATATGTTCCATATCCCTTACTTCCTTAGTAATAAAATTATTAAGTATGTCCAAATTGTCGGCTTCTACCTTTGTGATTATGTCAAAGTCCCCGTAGACCATGTGGGATTCCTTGACAATGTTCTCTCGTGCCCTCAACTTTTCTAGTACTTCCCTTTCTTTTCCATTTTTTGTTGTTATGAAAATAAATGCAGTTACCATTTTTAACACCGAGATTGATAAGTATTGAAAGTATTAAATATTTTTTATTTATTTAGTTAAAAAATATAAATTTTTTAATAGAAAAACTTAAAAAGTATTAAATATTACTAGAAAATATGGCCTTAGACAAACTAGATGTTAACCTCCTAAAATTACTAAAAAAGGATGGCAGGGCACCTCTTAGAAAATTAGCGAAAAATCTTGGTATTTCCACAGTAACCGTGATGAAACGGATGAAAAAGCTAAAGCGTGATGGAATCCTGCAGGGCTTTACTGTTAAAGTAAATCCTAATGCAATTGGATATGGGCTAACTGCTGTAATTAGCCTTAAGGCAAAGGGCAAAAAGCTAATCGAAGTGCAGGAAAAGATAGCAAAGAACCCAAAAGTATGCGGAGTTTATGACATAACTGGCGAGTTTGACTCGGTTATAATTGCGCGCTTTAAGTCAGTCCCTGACCTAAATAACTTTGTCAAAAATGTTTTATCAATGGCAGAAATTGAGCGGACATACACCCAGGTTGCCTTAAATGTAATAAAAGAGGATTTTGGGCCAAATCTCTAATTTTAAATACTATCTGTTCTATATAACAAAAGTCATTAATGCCTCTGTAGCTCAGTTGGTAGAGCGTCCGGCTGTTAACCGGGAGATCGCAGGTTCAAATCCTGCCGGAGGCGCTCATCTTTTTAGAATTCTTTCTCTTTTATATTATTATAATAAAATATTTATAACCCTAAACCTACTTACTTTTGATGAGAATGTCTAATCGAACACTGATCTTAGTAGTAACCGTTTTGGTATTATTTTCTTTTATAGGTATCAAAACAGTAAGTCCGACTGGTTTTGTTCCGCTGGTGCCAACTGGTGGCTCTTGTGTTAACCTGTCTGGCCTAAATGAGTATGTAGTAAATGCTAATACAACAATATGTCAAGGAACCTATTTAATGAATGATAGTGAGGGAAATGGCTCAATCATAATCAATGCAAGCGATGTTATTTTAAATTGCAACGGCTCAACGATTCAGGGAAATGGTACTGGTTATGGGTTAATCTCTTCCAATATGTCAAATGTCACAATCCTAAATTGTAATGTTCGTAATTATTCTCAAGGTATCTACCTAAATATGACCCCTGGAAATATAATAAACACTAACTCAACCTCCAATGCCCAAAATGGTGTCTATCTTGATCACTCAAATAATTGTAATCTCTCAAATGTTAACCTAAGTTCAAATACGCAAGGTGTGTACCTCTATTATTCTTATTATGCAAATATAACAAACTCAACTATAAACCATAACGGCGGCAGTGGTATCTCTGCCTACTATGGCAGATATGCTTCAATTAAAAATAACACTTTTGAATCAAATGGTGGCAGTGGGGTGGCTTTGAAATACTCTTCTTAT